>JAYUZK010000014.1:0-4847 GCA_043751835.1 Gemmatimonadota bacterium
CATTGGGCAGCAGCCTGCTGCCCAATTAGGCCGTTTAGGGACTTGGGGCTGGTCAGCCAGACTGCGTAGTCCGCCGGGACGAGGGGTTGCCTAGAGGGCATGACCGAGGCCCTTTAGATTGACACGGATGGCCCGCTCCAGCTTGGCGGACTCGGCGAACTCGGCCTGCAGTTGGGCCACCAGACGCGCCATCTTCTCCTCGAAGGGTTCGCCGTCATCTTCGACCGCCTCGGCGCCGACATAGCGACCCGGCGTGAGGACATGGCCGTGGGCGGCGATTTCGGCAGTGGTGGCGGATTTGCAGAAGCCGGGCAGATCCAAATACTCACGCGGAGCCGCGGACCCTGCATCGCCTCTCCACCCATGATAAGTGAAAACGATCTTCTCTAAGTCAGCCTCGGTCAGCTCGCGGTGGACCCGGTCGGTGAGGGTGCCGAGTTTCCGAGCATCGATGAAGAGAGTCTGCCCGCGACGGTCGCGCCGTTTGCCGCCATGCTTGCTCTTCGCGAGAAACCAGAGACAGACAGGAATCTGGGTGCTATAGAAAAGCTGGCCCGGCATCGCCACCATGCAGTCCACCAGATCGGCCTCGACAATCGCCCGTCGGATGTCCCCTTCGCCGGATTGGTTCGAAGACATGCTGCCGTTGGCCAGCACGAAGCCCGCCATTCCTTGCGGCGCCAGGTGATGAATGAAATGCTGCCCCAGGCAAAGTTGGCGTTGCCCTTGGGTGGCACCCCGAACTGCCACCGCACGTCGTCGTCCTTCCGGAACCAGTCGGAGTCATTGAATGGCGGGTTGGCCAGGACATAATCGGCCCGAAGATCGGGGTGGAGGTCGCGCCGGAATGTGTCGGCGTTCTCCGGGCCGAAGTCGGCCTCGATCCCCCGCAAAGCCAGGTTCATCACCGCCAGGCGCCGAGTGGTCGGATTGCTCTCCTGACCATAAATGGCGATGTCGCCCAGCTTGCCGCCATGGCTCTCGACGAACTTCTCCGACTGCACGAACATCCCGCCCGACCCGCAGCAGGGGTCGTAGATCCGGCCCTTGTAAGGCGCGAGCATCCCGACCAGCAGCCGAACCACGCACGACGGGGTGTAGAACTGGCCGCCATTCTTCCCCTCCGCGCTGGCGAACTGGGTCAGGAAATACTCGAACACCCGGCCCAACACGTCCTTCGACCGGCTGGCCTCGTCGGCCAGCTGGATCGAGCCGATCAGGTCGATCAGGTCGATCAGCTCGCCCAGCCGGTGCTTGTCGAGGTCGGCGCGGCCGTAGTTCTTGTTGAGAGCACCCTTGAGGCGGGGGTTGTCCCGCTCGATCGCCACCATGGCCTCGTCCACGTCTTTGCCGACGCTGGGCAGCTTGGCGCGGGACTGGAGGCGGGCCCAGCGGGCTTCCTTGGGCACCCAGAATACCCCGGCGGCGAGGTACTCGTCCTTGTCCTCGGGCTTGGCGCCTTGGTACTCGCCCTTGCCGGCCACCAGCCTGGCGTGGTGCTCGGCGAAGGCCTCGGAGATGTACTTGAGGAAGATCAGGCCGAGGACGACGTGCTTGTACTCGGCGGCGTCCATGTTGTTGCGGAGCTTGTCGGCGGCCAGCCAGAGCTTGGCCTCGAAGCCGATGGTGGCGGTGGAGTCTTTCTTGGCGCCGCGGGCGGATTTCTTGGCTGGCATCGGCGCATGGTTCCGGGGCGAGACGACGATTGGTTCGGGTCACAAAGGTAGTGCCCGGGGAGGACATCTCGCGAGCCTGCCGAGGCGGGAGCGTTGGTTCCGGGGGTTCTATCCGGATGGACTAGTCGGCCGTAGCGAAGATCTGATCGGCCGTGACGAGCAGAACGCCGTCGATCGCTCGCGGCGTCCCCCGGGCAAGATGGGGAACGAAGAGGGCGCGGGTGGTCTGGTTGGGGTCGACGCTGGGGGGCAACGGTCTTCGGCTCAGCTCGGCGATGGCGTGTCGGATGTTCGCGAGGCCCGGTGCCTTGCGGGTGAACCAGACCTCGCCAACCAGTCGCCGCGGCCCGCGCACGGCCTCGGCGACCAGGTCCCACTCGGGTGCATTGCCGCGCCAGAATCGGACCGCGGGTTGCCATGGGCCGAGGGTGGCCAGGGGACCCCGGGTGACCCGAGGGATCGCGTCGCGACAAAGTTCCTCCCAGGCAGCGCTCACCAGAGCGTCCCAATGGACATCGAGGAGATGCTGACGAGTGAGCCGCGTGCCGGCCGTGAGGGTGCCGCGATTGGGCGCCACTACGCTGAACCAGAGCCTGAGAAACGGATCGGCTAGGCGATAGAGGCTGCGCTTGCCTCCGCGAGGGGGTTCGCCATAGGGGACCTCGCGCCGCACCATTCCCATCCCGAGTAATCGGTCAATCGGTCGAGCGAGGGAGGTGGCCGGCCGCCGGAGGCGGCCCGCGATTTCCGAGAGTCGATGCGCGCCGGCGCCGATCGCGTCGAGCAGCGGGCGGACCTCGAGCGCGGTGGGTGTCTCTTCGAGGAGCAGGCGCTCCGGCTCCGAGAAGAGGGGGCCTTGCGGATCGAGGACCAGCGCGACGACTCGATCGCGCACCGGTCCAGGCCCGGAAGCCGCAAGTTCCCAATAACGCGGGACGCCGCCCCAGGCGGTCCAGTGTTCGATGGTATGAACCGGACCCGGTCCGCTCCCGACCATGCGCGGCAGATACCGGGGCGCCAGCGGGCCGAGATCGAGAAGGACGCGGGCGCGGCCGTAGAGAGGGGCGTCGGCGGCGAGGACCAGGCCCTGCATCATCCGCTGACTCGAGCCGGCGACGGCGACCGTGAGGCCCGCCCGTTTGGCGTCGTGGTCGATCCACCGTTGCAGGGCGCTCGGCAATTCCGGGGCGGCGGCCACCAGGTAGGGCAACTCGTCGAGGATGATGGGACCACGGAACTTGGCGACCCCGGCATCGACCGCGAGGCGAGCGAACAGGCGCTCCCAATCGGGATAGTCGACATCCGCGAAGCCCGGCAGCCGCTCGGAGAAGGACCGCGCGAGGTAGCGCCGCTGGGTGGCGGCATCGGACTGGTCGGCGACGGCGTACAGCCCGTTGGACCGGCGACACCACTCCAACAGCAGCGCCGTCTTCCCGATCCGCCGCCGCCCCCAGACCACGGCGAGCCCGCCGGTCTTGGTGAGAGCGGTCAGCGTGGCGAGTTCCCGAATCCGGTTGAGAAACATTATGCAGAACAACATAATGCTGGCCGGCATAATGTCCAGGTGGCGGGAGGATTTCGTCGGAGCGGAACCACGCCGCGGGCATTGATCGCATTGACCGATGGCTTGAGAAATCGGGTCCAGGCTCACGGTGCCCTCGAGCGAACGGGAATGGATGTGGAAGCCGAACCGCTTAGACGCAGCCACGCTTTCTCCGGGTCCTCCGCGCCTCCGCGATGGTCCTTTAGTCTCGGTCGAAACGAAGTCGTGGCAGCTAAGATGCCGCCGGGCCGGGATGAGTACAAGCTATGAGCGGACGAATCCTCGCAGCCCGTCGAATGCTCCGCTATCCGCCGATCGCAGGGCTCCGATGTAAGCCGACCGGGCGGTGCCCGCAACGTCCAGGTTGACGGATCCCCAGGTAAACGGCGGACGGCCAAGCTCTCTGAGCAGCTGGTCGGTCATCTCCCGCCCGTGCCGGCCGTTGCCATTCGCGAACGGGTGGATCCTGACGAGCTCATGATGAAACCGCATCGCGATCTCGTCCTGAGGCGGAACTCCAGCCTTCACCTGGTACCTCGTATTCTCGATCAGGTTCTTCAGGGCCTCCGGGATCTGACTTGCCGCGACTCCGAGGGTCTTGCCCGTCGCCCGGAAGGTTCCTGCCCAGCGCCACGTCTTCCCGAACATCCGTCGATGCAGTTCTCGGAGAAACTCGAGCGACAGGACACTGTCACCGGTGCGCCGTCGACTCAACCAGTCCAGGGCTTCAGCAATGTTGGCTTGCTCCCATTCATTCAACTCACCCCTCGTCTCGATGTGGCTCGGGACAAGCCCCAGAGCTTCGTCGGGGTCCAGGGGCGTTTGGCCATCGGTGGGCTCGCCGGCGATCATTCCTTGTCGAGCGACTGGCGCGGGCCGGCGCCGCCTCTCCCTGCGTTCCACAATGTCCTCCGACTGGCACGAAGCAACTGGTCGGCCCGTTCCTCAATCAGCCGGTCCACCTCGCCCGGACTGGTTCCCTGGTTTTCCAGGTGCATCGTATGGGCAACCCGGTTCACTTCCTCGGTCGCTCGCTTTCTCGCCTGGCTCGACAACAAGTCAGCCAGGCTTGTCCTCGGAACGATCGCGTACACCAGGTCGCAATTCATGGCTTCGGCTGCCTTCCTGAGGGCAGCCAGGGTTGCCGAGCCATCCTGTTCCCTGCTCTCGAGGTCCGCGACGCCCTGCCGCGTCATTCCAATGCGGTCGGCGAGTTGAGGGGCGCTCATTCCGAGCGCTTGCCGAATCGTGTGCAGCCACCCCAGCGCAGGCGCGTTGCGGTCGACCCGGTACCATGCAGCGATTCGGCGCTCGACTTGTCGTTCAAAGAGTCTTTGTGATGTCATAAAATATTTACCAGCAATTAGTTACGTGTCGCAATGATCATTCGGTGCACTGCCGTAGCCCAGGATGGACAAGCTATAACTTGTCATATAAACGTTATTTGTCAAGTTATAGCTTGCTATTGATATAATAAATGACAAGCTATAGCTTGTCATACGAGGATCAGCATCGCTCGGATTTACCAGCGACCTGGGGCTGGCACCTAAGCGGAACGATCTCATGAGCAGGGCGGGTCGCACTTGCCGGCGTTACCCGCCCGCCGTACACTGGCTCCCACTGACGCA
>JAYUZK010000015.1:0-31523 GCA_043751835.1 Gemmatimonadota bacterium
CGGAAGCGAGGCTTGGCTCCCGAGCGGCCCATGCGGGTCTTCATCAACGAGCGGATCTGCGAAGGCTGCGGCGACTGCGGGGTCAAGTCGAACTGCCTCAGCGTAACGCCGGTCGAGACGGAGTTCGGGCGGAAGACCCGAATCCACCAGTCGTCCTGCAATACCGACTACTCATGCCTCGAAGGCCACTGTCCCGCGTTCGTGAGCGTGGTGCCGACGGCGCGACCGGAGCGACAGACCTCCGGCCGGGGCGTCACGCTGGGCGACGACCTCCCCGACCCGATCCGGGTCTTCGGAGGCGACGCCAACCTGTACTGCATGGGGATCGGCGGAACCGGCGTCGTCACGGTAAACCAGATCCTCGGCACCGCGGCGGCGCTCGAGGGCAAGACGGTCCGTTGCCTCGATCAGACCGGCCTCAGCCAGAAGGGGGGCGCGGTCGTCTCCCATCTCAAGATCTTCAGAGGCCCCGTCGAGGCATCGAACAAGGTTGGTCTCGGCGAAGCGGACGCGTACATCGGGTTCGACGTCCTGACCGCCGCCGACAGCCGGCATCTCACCCGGGCCAGGCCGGACCGAACCATCGCGGTCGTCTCGTCGAGCCACGTCGCGACCGGACTGATGGTCCGGAACGCCGCCGTCGAATTCCCGGCCGACTCGGCCCTCCACGCCCGGATCGACGCCGTCACCCGGGCCCCAGAGAATCTCTACCTCGACGCCGAAGCGCTCGCGGAATTCCTGTTCGGCTCGCATCTGCCGGCGAATCTGATCGTGGTCGGTGCGGCCTTTCAGAAGGGGCTCATTCCAGTGGAGGCGGCGTCGATCGAGCGGGCGATCCGGCTCAACGGCGCCGCGGCGGAGGCCAACATCCAGGCCTTCCGCTCCGGCCGCAAGCTGGTGGCCGATCCGGACTGGATCGGTTCGTTAGGCAGCCTTCGGATCGGGGATCAGGCGCCGGCCTCGCCCACCCCGAGCCCCGAGGTTGCCGCGATGATCGCCGGGGCCGGCGGTTCGGGGGAACTGGCGAGGCTCCTCCAGCTCCGGACCGCCGATCTCGTCGCCTACCAGAATGCATCCTACGCGCGCGCCTATGCGGACTTCGTCACCAGGGTCGTCCGGCGGGAGCGGGAACTGGGCCTCGGCACCACCTTGGCCGAGACGGTGGCGCGGTACCTGTACAAGCTGATGGCGTACAAGGATGAATACGAAGTCGCCCGGCTCGCGCTCGATCCGGCCTTTCCGGCGGCAATCGACCAGACGTTCGGCGCCGGCGCGCGGGTGAGCTACCGGCTCTTTCCCCCGCTGCTCAGGACCTTCGGACTCCGCCGGAAGCTGTCGTTCGGCCGATGGTTCGATCCGGCGTTCCGATTGCTTCGGGCCGGCCGCCGGTTGCGTGGTACGGCGTTCGATCCGTTCGGGCGAGACGAAGTTCGGCGGGTCGAGCGGGCCTTGATCGGCGAGTACCGGGACCTGATCGAGAAGGAGCTTGCCGGGCTTTCGCCCGAAACGTTCAATCGGGCGGTGAGCCTTGCCCGGCTCCCGGACCTGATCCGGGGCTACGATCACGTCAAGCTCGCCAACGTGGCGCGCTACCGGGCCGAGATCGTCAGGCTCACGATGGCCGCCGCCGCAAGTTCGCCCGTCGCCGCGGCCGGTCCCGCCGTCTAGTCCCCGCCCCCAGCGGCCCGGTCGAGACGGGCAAACGCCGAATCACCCTCGGCGCCCGCCATGAGGATTCGGAGCGAGGCAACCGCCCCCTTGATGTCGCTTCCCTGCGAGGTGAAGTAACGGTCCAGCCAGTCCAAATGTGTCCGGTACAGCAGCACCCCGACCAGCTGGGCATTGTTGATCGGCCGCTCGGCAAGCCGGGCCACCCGGTAGGTCTTGAGCCGACTCCCGACCGGGCCCTCGAGCTCGCCCTTCGACCATTGCCCGATTCCTCTGCGCCCCGCTTCGAGCGCCTCACCCTCGGGTTTGGTCCGGTAAAACGACGTCAGGGTGTCGATGAGCCGGTGGTAGTAGCCCGCCAGTACGATCTCGTCGAGCCAGCGGTCCCGGGCCCGATCAGCCAGCAGGCTATCTCCGCGAGTTCGGTAGAACGTCTCCGTCGCCCGATACCCAACCAGCTGGGCGAAGCTTTCGTTGAAGGGGGTCGCGCTCTTCACGTAGAGGGTGTTGTGGGCAATTTCGTGGAAGACCAGCGCCGCGAGTTCGACCGAATCGCGGACCAGGGCGGTCGACAGCAATGGGTCGTTGAACCAGCCCAGGGTGGAATAGGCGGCAGCCGGCCGGAGCCAGACGTCAAGGCCTCGCGCCGCAAGCTTGTCCGCCTCGCGGCGGCCCACCGCCGCATCGAAGAAGCCCTTGTAAGGCACCCGCCCGACGATCGGGTACTTCCAGGTGACCGGGCAGATACAGTCACGCTGCGAGCCGGTGAGGCTGAGCAGCAGGGTGTCCCGGCCGACGTCGGTGTAGGTGGTGTAGGTCTCCTTCGCCTCAAGCCCGAACTCGGCTGCCCGCTGCCGAACCTGGAGAACCAGCCGGAGATACGCCCGGTCGCCGGCCGGGACCGTCGTATCGTTGGCCAACTCCTGCAGCGGCCGCCGACGTTCGAGTATTCGGGTCTGTTCGATCCCCGCCCGGGTCAGGTAGCGGATGTCGTCGCTGGCGAGGTACGCGGTTCCGTAGCCGAAGAACAGCGTCAGCGCCACGATCAGAATGCCCATCCGGATGCGCCTCGCTCTCACGGGGTCCAGCGGACCCCGACCAGATGGACTCGTTGGCCGAAGGGCGTCTGTTTCTGGTAGGCGTAGTCGACCCTGGCCCGGCCAAGAACCAGGCTGCCGCCATACGATGTCTTGGACAGCGTACTGGCGACGTCACCGGGTTGGCCACCGTGACCGATTCGGCCGACGACCCCCACGCCGGCGAACACCGCCCCGGCTTCGAGGCCGACCACGGTCCGCCGCCGTTGGCCTTGGGCCCAGACCGTTTCCACGGTCGCGAGCAGCCGGCCGTTCGAGTAGGTGTCAAGCAGGTTGAAACTGAAGCCCAGGTGCCAGGAACGTGGCAGCGAGAGCCCGCCGGCCGACACCGCCCAGTCTCCGAGATTGTGGACCGCGAGCGCGAGGGCCAGAATGTCGAACATCGCGACCGTCACGCCGACGTCGGTCGTGGCCGACCGGGTGATGGTGCCGGCGGAGTCTTCGACGGATACATACTTGGCGCTGGTGCCTAACGCTATTCCGCCCTTCCGGTACACTCCGGTGCCGACCCAGGACACGTTGTCGGACACCGGCCCGCCACGGGGAAATCGGAGGTATTGGTAGCCGCCGCCCACGTTGTACTGGCCGATCCGGAGGGCGCCCGCGGCCATGGTGTAGGTGGAACGATCGGGCAGCGGAGCCACCGAGGCCTCGAGGCTGAGGCTCCGGATCGGCGCCAGCCCCGAGGGATTATTGAAGACCGATCCGGCATAGCCCGTCATCGCGACCCCGGCGCCAGCCAGCCCCGCGGAGCGGACACTGGCGGGATAGGACAAGATCGAGGGGACCGGACGCAATTGCGCCCGGAGCGACCCGACGCTGAGTCCAAGCGAGAACATGATCAGCGCGCGGAGGCGGAGGCGCACTACCGGACCCGGGCGATCCCGATCCGGGGAACGAGGGCGGGATCGAGCGCGTTGCCCTGCAGGTCCTTGAGCACCTGGAAGTCGATGGCGGCGCCGTTGGCGGCCTGGATAAGGCGGAAATGGCGCCCGCTTCCGCCCCGGAGGGTGCCGGTCCGGGTGTAGCTCCCGCTGGTCGAATCGGGTTTGAGCGGGAAGCCGGAGAATGGACCGGGTGGCGCCTGATTCAGGGGGTTCTCGTAGATCGCCCTGAGTCCCCAACTCTTGAATCGCAGCCGATCGCTGAGCGGGGTGAATCCTGGCCGGTCGTCGAGATAGGCCGCCAGCAGCCATTCGGTCACCAGTTTGGAGAACGGCTCACCCGTCAGCGACGTGAACGTGGCCGCGCCTCCGGGCCCGACGACCAGGCGCTTGGTCAGGTCGCTGCCGAGCAGCGTGTCGGTCGCGAACTGATCAATCACCCACCGGAGGAAATTCCAGCTGGCCCCGCGTTCCTCAAGCGAACCGTTCGAGGTGGTCGGGTAGATCAGGAAGTGGCTCTCGGTGTCCTTGAGATAGTCGTAGGTATTGATGATGTCGCCGGAGATGTACTGGCTTCGGCACGACGTGAAAGGGGCGGTGCACTCCGCGGCCGGAATCTGCCGGCCGCCCAACTCCTCCGCGAAATGGGACATCGCTTCGTTGAGCCAGGTCTCCTCCGCCTGGCCATTCCCGAGGATGACGCGCTGATTCCAGCTGATCATATGCTGGAGCTCGTGAATCAGGGTCGGCTTGATGGCGCCAAGGGCCTGGCTTCGGCCCACCGCGGTGCAAGTGGTGGTGCCCGGCGACGGCCTGAACGTGTAGAAGACCTCGCCCTTGTTGGAATTGACTGCCTGCGGACCCGTCGTGATGAGGTCAAGACCGAAGAAATACCCCAGCACGCGGCCGTTGGTACAGTCGGGGGTCAGCTTGTTGACCGCGTCCGTCATCAGAATGACGATCCGCTGGTTCAAGTCGAGATCCGACTCGGCGCCGAAGGCTGCCAGATCAATGGGATAGTGGTAGGTGTCGAAGGTTCGGGCGAGATCCTGGTAGTCGGCGTCCCGCAGCGTGTCAGCCGTCGACACGGCGTTGTCCATATAGATCGCCGCCTTGGTGCCGACGAACCGGGCGGTGGCGGGGACGTCGTCGAACTGGGTACAGTTGACGTCCTTGCAGGTCTTGAACGTGCGGACGTCCCCAACGACGGGCGGTCCGGCCGCGGAGGCCCGTTGAACGCCGGCCGCTGGCCTGCCGAAGTTGGAGGGATCGGCCGCCAAGGCCGCCTCCCGCTGCCGAAGCATCTGATGGAACGCGGCCGAAACCGGCCCCTGGCCGAGCCGCGGTTCGACCCGGAACCCCTGGCCCCCGACGCCTAACGTCGGCGGGGCGGCCGGCCCGGCGGGCTCGGCAGCGCCGGCCACCAGGCTGGCGGCCGGATTGTTGGTCCTGACCGAGTAGGACCCGCTCACACCGGCGGCGCTCCGGATCGGCGTGGTGGCGGTCACCACCACCACATATTCGGCGCCCGAGGGCCCGGCGACTGGGACCCTGACGCAGCCGCTGGTCTGGGCCGGATCGATAACCAGGTGCTGGCCCACGCTGAGCTGGACCGGCGTCACGGACGAACAACTCGCCGCGGCGGGTGGCGGCGGGGGTGGGGGCGGGTTCGGACCGCCCGAGTCACCGCCACAGCCCGCCACCAGCACCGCCAATCCGAGCCAAGCCTCAAACCGATGACGACCCATCCCAAACCTCCCCGGAGAAACGAGCGTAAGCTCTTGCAGTCAACAGCTTTTGACAATGGAACCCAAGGCGAATAGCTTCTCCGCCCCGAGCGGCGCCCCCACCGATAGCAATATCGACGGTCTGCGAGCCTCCCGTCGAGGCTCTCCTGGGCGACACGCAACAACTTGGCCCCCCTGATCGGTTCCGCGCCCGGAGCCGCGCCCCGGAGCCTACTGCACTGCCGGTGGCCCGCTGGCCGCTGGACGGAGTTTCCCCATGGGGTTTGCCCACCTCCACACCCACAGCGAATACTCGTTGCTCGACGGGGCGAACCAGATCCCCAAGCTGATCGACTACGTCCAGCACCTCGGGATGGACAGCGTCAGCCTCACCGACCACGGCAACATGCACGGTGCCTGGAGCTTCTACGAGGCCGCCAAGGCGAAAAAGGTCCGGCCGATTCTCGGCTTCGAGGCCTACCTGGCGTTCGGCGACCGGCGTTCTTCCCAGAAACCGGCCGATGCGCCGGCCCACTACAGCCATCTGGTCCTGCTGGCACGGAACAAGATCGGGTACCAGAACCTGATCAAACTCACCTCGATCGGCTACACCGAGGGCTTCTATCGGCGCCCCCGGATCGACAAAGAGGTCCTGGCCCAGCACGCCGAAGGCGTGATCTGCCTCGCGGCCTGCCTCTCGGGCGAGGTTGCCCACGCGCTCCGTCTGCAGCGGTATGACGAGGCCAAGCGGTCGGCGCAGTGGTTTTCGAGGCTGTTCGGGCCCGACGGCTTCTGGCTCGAAATCCAGGACCACGGCATCGGCGAGGAGAAGCTAGTGCTCGAGGGAATGATCGAGCTGTCGAAAGACCTCGGTCTGCCTGTCGTCGCCACCAACGATGCCCACTACCTCCGTCGGGAAGACGCCGAGGCCCATGACGTGCTGCTCGCGATCGGCACCGGGGCCGACCTCGACGATCCGAAACGGTTCCGCTTTACGGGCGAGGAGTCGTACATCAAGAGCGAGGCGGAGATGCGGAAGCTCTTCGCCGCCTATCCCGACGCGATTGACAACACCGTCACGGTCGCCAACCTCTGCGAGTTCGACTTCGAGAAGAGGTACTTCCTCCCGAGCTTTCCCCGCCCGGCCGAGTTCAAGAGCGATGACGACCTCCTGACCGACCTCGCCACCAAGGGGGCCATCACCCGGTATGGGGATCCGCTCCCGGATGCCGTCGCGGAACGGCTTCGCTACGAACTGGGGGTCATCACGAAGGCCGGGTACTCCGGATATTTCCTGATCGTCCAGGACTTCATCCAGGCCGCCCGCGACCGCGGTATTCCGGTCGGACCGGGCCGCGGGTCGGCGGCCGGGTCGCTGGTCGCCTACGGCCTCGGCATCACCGACGTCGATCCGCTCAAGTTCGACCTGCTCTTCGAACGGTTCCTCAATCCCGAACGGGTCTCGATGCCCGACATCGACGTCGACTTCTGCTTCGAGCGACGGGGCGAAGTGATCGAATATGTCCGGGAGCGGTACGGCCGGGACAGCGTGGGACAGATCGTCACCTTCGGGACCATGAAGGCGCGGGCCGCGGTCAAGGACGTGGCCCGGGTGCTCAAGATCCCGCCTGGCGACGCGGATCGGATCACCAAGCTGATCCCGTCCGGCCCGGCCTACAGCCTCACGATTCCCGAGGCGCTCAAGAAGGTGCCGGAGTTGCGGGAGTTGGTGTCGGCGTCCCCTGTCTACGGGCGGATGGCCGATCTGGCCGGCCGGATCGAAGGGACCTCTCGTCATCTCTCGGTGCATGCCGCGGGCGTGGTCATCGCGCCGGGTCCGCTGCCCAACTACGTCCCGGTCTGCACCGCCCCGACGAAGGGCGCCGGCCAGAGCGCCGACGGCGAACACGCCATCATCACCCAGTACGACATGGTGGGGCTCGAGAAGGTCGGGATGCTCAAGATGGACCTCCTCGGGCTCAAGACCCTGACGGTGATCCATGATGCGGTCCAGATGGTCAAGGCGCGCCACGGCATCACGCTCGATGTGAGCGGCCTCACCCTCGACGACCCTGAGGTGTATGCCATGCTCCGCCAGGGCCGGACCGGCGGCGTCTTCCAGTTCGAGTCGGCCCTCGCCACGGACACGCTGCGACAGATGCGCTGCGACCGGTTTGACGATCTCGTAGCCGCCAACGCCCTCCTCCGCCCCGGGCCGCTCGACACCGGAATGCACCTCGTCTTCATCAAACGCAAGCTGGGGCAGGAACCGGTCAGCTATCCTCACCCGCTCCTCAAGGACCTCCTCGAGCCGACCTATGGCGTCATTACCTACCAGGAGCAGGTGATGCGAATCGCCAACATCCTGGCCGGGTTCTCGCTTGCCGAAGCCGACGTGCTCCGGAAGGCGGTCGGCAAGAAGGACGCCGAACTGATCAAGAAGGAGCTCACCAAGTTCGTTGAGCGGGGCGTGGCCCTGGGCCATCCCAAGAAGCTGATGGACGACCTGGCCGGCCAGATCGAGACCTTCGGCCGGTACGGCTTCAACAAGTCGCACTCGGTCGCCTACTCGGTGCTGTCCTACCAGACCGCCTGGCTCAAGACGCACTACCCCGCCGAGTTCATGGCGGCGCTCCTGTCGTCGGAAATCGGCGACACCGACAAGGTCGTTCAGTACATCAACGAGGCGCGCGAGCTGGATCTCGAGGTTCTCCCGCCCGACGTCAACGAGTCCGGCTTCAAGTTCACCGTCGTGAGCGACGAGCGAATCCGGTTCGGCCTCGGCGCGGTGCGGAACGTCGGCCGCGGCGCCATCGAATCGTTCATCGGGGCTCGCGCCGCGGGACGGTTCACCACCCTGGCCGACCTGGCCGGCCGGATCGACCTCCGCCTCTGCAACAAGCGGGTGCTCGAGTCACTGATCGCCGCCGGCGCCTGCGATTCGATGGAGGGCCACCGGAGCCAGCTGACCGCCGCGCTCGACAGCGCTCTCGGCGAGGCCCAACTTCTTCAGCAGGAACGGGAGGCCGGTCAGGGATCGCTCTTCGGGGAGAGCCCGGGATCGACCAAACCGGCGCCGATCGAACTGCCGGACGTCCCCCCGTGGACCGAAGCCGAACGACTCGCGCGGGAGAAGGAGCTCCTCGGCTTCTTCATCTCGGGCCACCCGCTGGCGCCGTTCCGGAGCGAGGTTGAACTGTTCGGAACCCGGACCACGGCAACCCTGTTCACCTGGAGCGAACAGTCGGTCACCATCGGCGTCGTGATCACCTCGGTGAAGCGCCAGATTTCGAAGAAAACGGGCAAGGAATACGCCCGGATCACCCTGGAGGATTTTCACGGCACCGCCGAGGCCATCGTCTTTCCCGAAGCCTGGTCCCAGCTCAACCAAGTGCTGCTGGAAGACTCCTGCCTGCTGCTAACCGGCGGCTACAGCCAGCGAGACCGGGACGAAGACCGGGCCCCGTTCGTGGTCGAGTCGGCCAAGCAACTGGCCGACTTTCGCAAGACCGGGGCGGTGGCGGTGGCCCTCCGCTGGCTCGCCCCCGACCCGCCGGCCGCCGACGATATGAAGGCGATTGCGGCCCTCTGCAGCCAGCACCCGGGTCCCGCGCCGGTCTATATTGAGTGGTCCGACGGCAACGGCGAGTCGGCCCGGATGAAATCGCGGCGGCTCCGGGTGAGCCCCGAAGAAGAACTGGTGCAGGCCCTCCGGGTCCTGCTGGGTGGCGACCGAGTCCGACTGGTAAAGGCCGGGTGACATGGCGATCTACACGCTCGATTTCGAAAAACCGCTGCTCGAACTCGATCGGCAGATCGATGAGCTGAAGCGGGTCGGCGATGAGCGCGGTATCGACGTCGACCGCGAGCTCGGCATGCTTCAGAGCACGCTCGATAGCCTCCGCAACGAGATCTACCGGACTCTTACCCCGATGCAGCGGGTGCTGGTGGCCCGGCACTCGAAGCGTCCCACGACTCTGGACTACCTCGGAACAATTTTCACCGATTTCGTCGAGCTCCACGGAGACCGAACCTTCCGCGACGATCTCGCGATCGTGGGGGGCTGGGCGCGCGTCGCCGGCCAGTCGGTGATGGTGATCGGCCACCAGAAGGGGCGGGACACCCGGGAAAACATCAAGCGCAACTTCGGGATGCCGCACCCCGAGGGGTACCGCAAGGCCCTCCGGCTGATGAAGCTGGCCGCCCGGTTCCATACCCCGGTCGTCACCCTCATCGACACCCCCGGCGCGTACCCCGGTATCGGCGCCGAGGAGCGTGGCCAGGCCGAGGCGATCGCCACCAACCTGATCGAAATGGCCTCGCTCCCAACGGCCATCATCGCCTGCGTGATCGGCGAAGGGGGCTCGGGGGGCGCCCTGGCCCTCGGCGTGGCCGACCGGGTCCTGATGTTCGAAAACTCGGTCTACTCGGTCATCACTCCCGAAGGCTGCGCCGCGATCCTCTGGAAGGACGCAACCCACCGGGAACGGGCTGCGGACGCGCTCAAGCTCACGGCGAAAGATCTGCTCAAGTTCAAGGTGATTGACGAGATCATCACCGAGCCGCTTGGCGGCGCCCACCAGGACCCCGAGGCGGCGGGCGAATCGCTACGGACAACGCTGGCGCGTCATGTCGGCGAACTCCGCAAGGTCCGCCCCGAGAAACTCGTCAAGCGCCGGGCCGAGAAGTACGCCGCGATGGGAGTCTTCGCCGAGACCTGATGCCTACCACCATCGAAGTTCGTTTCAAGGGTAACAGGAAGGACTACTTCCTCTGGCCCGAAGAAGCCGATCGGCTCTACCTCCACCAGCCGGTGATCGTGGAAGCCGACCGCGGCCTCGACTTCGGCCGGGTCGGCGTGACGGGCGAGACGGCCACCAAGAAATGCGCCTCCGGCTGCAGCGGGTGCGCGGTCGGCGGCGACACCCCGGTGCCGGTCCTCAAGGTGCTCCGAACCGCCAGCCAGGACGACATCCGGTCGGCCAACGATCTCCGGCGATCGGAAGACGTCACCCGGGTCACGGCGACTGAACGGGTCCGCCACCACGCCCTCGAGATGAAGATGTCCGACGCCGAGTGGCAGTGGGATCGGAAGAAACTGACGTTCTATTTCACGGCAGAAAAGCGGGTCGATTTCCGGGACCTGGTGCGGGACCTGGCCTCCACATTCAAGACCCGGATCGAACTCAGGCAGATCGGGGTTCGCGACGAGGCGGCCAGGCTCGGCGGGGTGGGCCGGTGCGGCAAGGAATATTGCTGCTCCAGCTGGCTCCGCTCGCTCGACCCCATAAGCCTCGGGCTGGCCAAGGATCAGCACCTTTCGCTCAACCCGTCCCAGATTTCCGGGGGCTGCGGCCGCCTGCTCTGCTGCCTCAAGTACGAGCATGAGTTTTACGTCGCGGCCCGGAAGCGGTTCCCCAAGGAGGGCAAAGCCGTCCGGACGAAACTGGGCACCGAGAAGGTGATTGCCGTGGACATCTTCCGCGAGCGGGTTTTCCTTCGCGGCGAGGAGGGCCCCCGCACCGTCCTGCTCGCGGACCTCCGCGAGGAAATGGCCCTGGCGGGTGATGCCCCGCTACCACTGGCGCCGCCAACCAGTGAACCCCGGCCCCGCCCGGCGGAGGGACGGCCCCGGAGCGAACGCCCTCGCCCGCCCCAGGGCGCTGCCGCCCCCGCCCCGATGCCCGAGGCGGTGCGCCCGGCCACGCCTAACGTCGAGTCCCCGCCTCCCGGCGACCCCGCGAAACCCCGCGCCAAGCGCCGGCGGCGCCGGCGTGGCAAGGGACCGGGCGGCGGACCGCCGGCGTCCTGATCGGAGTCAGACGTGCCCAAGTTCTTCCTCACCACCGCCATCGACTACTCGAACGGCGACCCCCACCTCGGCCACGCGCTCGAGAAGGTCGGCGCCGATGTGATCGCCCGGTATCGCCGCCTCCGGGGCGACCAGGTCCATTTCCTCATGGGCATGGACGAGAACTCGCAGAGCGTGACCGAGATGTCGGCAAAGCACGGGATCACCCCCCAGGCCTGGGTCGATCAGATGGCCGAGCGGTTCGCCCGGTTCTGGCACCGGCTCGACTCCAGCCACGACGACTGGATCCGAACCACCGAGCCGCGCCACACCCGCGCCGTGCTCGAGTTACTGAACCGGATCCAGCGGCGCAGCCCCGACAACGTCTTCCTCGCGGACTACGAGGGGCTCTACTGCACCGGCTGCGAGGACTTCAAGACCGAAAGCCAGATCGCCGACGGCAAGTGCGCCGAGCACCCGACGCTGTCGCTGGTGCCGACCCGGGAGCGGAATCACTTCTTCCGGCTCTCGGCCTACCGGGACCAGATCCTCGCGATGATCACCTCGGGTGAGCTTGCCGTCGAGCCGGCCATCCGGCGCAACGAGATCCTCCGCTTGCTCGAGGGCGGTCTCCAGGACATTTCAATCTCCCGATCCCGCCTGCCCTGGGGCATCCCGTTTCCCGGGAGCGAGGGCCACACCGTCTACGTCTGGTTCGACGCCGTCATCAACTATCTCGCGGCCACCGGATTTCCCGACGCCGGGTACGACCGGCTCTGGCCGGCCGATCTCCACGTCGTCGGCAAAGGGATCACTCGCTTCCACTGCGTCCTCTGGCCGGCGATGTGCCTGGCCGCCGGGATCGCGCCTCCCCGCGCCGTCTGGGCTCACGGGTACGTGCAGTGGCAGGGCGCCAAGATGTCAAAGACCGCGGGCACCGCGGTCAATCTCGACGACGCGATCAGCCGGCACGGCTCGGACCCGCTCCGGTACTTCCTGATTCGCGAGGTGGGATTCGAAGCGGACGGGGAGTTCACCTGGGAACGGTTCGACGCCCGCTATACCGCGGACCTGGCCGACGGCCTCGGCAATCTGGTGGCGCGGTCGCTCGCGATGATCGAGAAATACCGCGGGGGTGCCGTCCCGAACGGGCCGGTGAGCCCGCTCGACCTGCAGGCGACCGAGCGGCAGATCCCGGCCTACCAGGCGGCCATGGACCGGTTCGATCTCAAGGGCGGGGCGGAGGCGGCGTGGGCCCTGATCGCCGCGGCGGATCTCTACATCACCCAGTCCGCCCCCTGGACCCTGGCGAAGCAGGCCCGGAATGACGAACTCGACCAGGTCCTCGCCTCGCTCTACCGGACCCTGGTCCGGATCGCGATCATGGCCGGACCGATGCTGCCGGCGAAGACGGTCGAAATCCGGGCCGCCCTTGGGCTTCCGGATCCCGGCCCCATGTTGTGGGATCGGCTCCAAACGCCGCCCACCGAAGGCGTTACCGTCCGCCGCCCGGCCATCCTCTTCCCCAAGCCTGAACGGGCCTGAGGACGCATTTCAAGTCGTTGTCGAACAATCGGTTAGCGTCGACTTCCGCGACGCTTGACAGGGCTTGGGACGGGGGCCAACTTAGGGCGAGTCGGAGGCCGGATCGATGCCGGCCTTCGGCGTTTTCGGGGGAGAAGATCAAGCCGGCACAGCCGGCGTTAGGCAACCGTTAGGCCGCCCAATGAAGAAGAACTGGTGGACGATCATCGTCGTCCCCGAAGGCTCGAGCGCGTCGCGAGTCTTCGAGATTTCGAAGACCGCCGTGGCGCTGATCGGGACGCTCGCGGTCGCCGCCGGCCTCGTGGCCCTCCTGCTCGGATATGGCACCGTCGCCCGATCCTTCGACATGGCGCGTGCCAAAGCCATCGCCTTCGAGAACGCCAGGCTGGCCCAGGAGATCGGCCAGATCCAGGTCCGGGTCAACGCCCTTTCCGATTCGGTCGGCTCGCTCGAGCAGCGTGATACCCAGTTTCGGTTGCTCGCCAATCTCGAACCGATCGACCCCCAAGTGCATGCCGCCGGTATCGGCGGTCCTCGCCCTGTCGGTGACTCGACCGAGCGATCGAGCGTCCTTCTCGGAAGCGCTGGACAGGTGAAGGTCAATCTCAACGCAATGATCCGGCGGGCCAATCTGCTCAGCCGCTCGTTCCGGGAAGCCGCGGAGAGTCTCTCGGTCCACACCGAGCGGCTGGCCGCGACGCCGTCGATCATGCCGACCCGGGGCTGGCTGACCAGCGCCTTCGCCCTGATGCGCGAACACCCCATTCTCCACGAGGCCCGGCCGCACGAAGGCCTCGACATCACCGCCCCGGCCGGCTCACCGATCGAAGCCACCGCCAACGGCACCGTCGTCTTCGCCGGCTGGGAGACGGGGTACGGCAACATGGTGGTGATCGACCATGGCTTCGGCATCGTGACCAAGTTCGCCCACGCCTCCAAGATCCTGATCCGGGTCGGCGACAAGGTCCGGCGGGGCCAGGCGATCGCGCTCGTCGGCAACACCGGACTCTCGACCGGACCGCATCTCCACTACGAGGTGCACGTCAACGGCCGCCCGGTCAATCCGGCCAGATTCGTCCTCCCCAACGTCGTCACCGACTGACCTGACCCGCCACCTGTAACCGCGGCGCCGCTCCCTCTACCTTTCCCCGGGTGCGTCGCCTCCTGCTTTTGTCGTTGCTGACCGGTGCCTCCAGTTGCCGGGAACGGACAGCCACCATCCGCGTCACCATTCCGAATCCCGAGGGGATCGAGACCGCGGTGCCCGGCTTGGTGGTCACCTTTCTTCCCTACGACCGTGATGTGCTGCTGACGGGGCTCGAAGCGAAGGCAGGACCGCGTCCCCGGACTCGGGAGCTCGACAGCCTGTTCCGGATATTTGGGGAACCGTTCGCCGCCTACCTCAGGCTGTCGGACGCGGTGGACCGGGTGGGACGTACCCGCGACAGCCTCGCCTCGACCCGCCCGGCGACCGACCCGGAAATCCTTCGGCTCGCCGACTCGGCCAGCCGGCTGGCCGGCTCGGTCCGATCCGCCCGGGCCGCGCTGGACCGGACCCGCGGCCGAACCTGGCCCGCAATCTCAGGGTACCGGGAGGAGACCCAGGCCTGGGAACGGGCCACCTACCGCGGGTACGACAGCCTCGTGAAGTCGATGGCAAGCCGAATTTTCGCCAACCCGGTGGCGGATACCACCGATCCGGCGGGCTGGGCCACCATCGTGATCACCAACGGCGCCTGGTGGGTCACCGCCCACTCGTTCGACCCGGCCGACCCGAACGCGGAGTGGTACTGGAATCTCCGGATCGACCGCGACACCATTCATCTCGATCCTCGCACCGGCCGGCACCGGCCCAGGTATTGACCATGCGTTTCGCTGCGCTCCTCGGACTCTCGTTAGGTATGGCCGGCGGGATCTCCGCCCAGGATCTCCCCCTCTCGGCCCGGTCGAAGGGCCAGGCCACGGCGCCGGTGACGGTGTACGAGATGTCCGATTTCCAATGCCCGTTCTGCCGACGGCACGCGGTCGAGGTGTTTCCGACGCTCGACAAGGAGTACATCGCCACGGGCAAGGTGCGGTGGATCTTCGTCAATTATCCGCTGACCTCGATCCACGCCAACGCCGCGGCCGCCGCGTCCTTCGCGATGTGCGCGGCCCGGCAGGACAAATTCTGGCCGGCCCACGATCTCCTGTTCAAGCACCAGGAGACCTGGGGACCGCTCAAGAATCCGGTCCCGTTCCTGATGACGCTCGCGGATTCACTCAAGCTGGCCCGCCCCGTGCTCACGGCCTGCCTCACCAAGCCCGAGACGGTGAACCTGATCCGTTCGGACGCCGAAGGCGCGGCCAAATCGGGTGCCCAGAGCACGCCCACGTTCTACATCGACGGAGCACTGATCATCGGTGCCCAACCGACGCAGTTGTTCCGGATGGTGCTCGACTCGATCTACGCCACCAAGACAAAGAAGACCGGCCAGTAGCCGCCCGACCTGCTTGATTTTCGGTTTTTGTTCGGGTACCTTGGAATTCACCCCAAGGGCCCATGACCGCCACCGCTCCCCACCTCCCATCCAGCCACCGGTCCCCGGAACGATCCCACGCGCTGCGGAACCTGCTGGTGGAGCGATTTCCCGACGCGGTGCTGGTCCCTGACCGGGCCACTCCTCCCCTTCCCACCGGCTTCCCGGTGTTCGACCAGTTGCTTCCCAATGGCGGCCTGCCGCGGGGCCGAATGGTGACGTGGACCAGCCTGGAGGGCGGTGCCACGGCGGTGCTCCGGGCCGCCTGCGCGAGCCTCCTCGGCAGGGGGCAACGGGTGGCCTGGATCGACGGCGCCCGAACGATCGGTCCCTCCGGCTTCGACGGACCGCTGATCGTCCGGCCGGCCGATGGCGCCCTGGCGCTCCGATCCGCGGAGATCCTCCTCCGTTCAGGAGGGTTTGCCCTCGTCGTGATGACCGGTTGCGATCCCGAACACCAGGGCATGCTCCGACTGTCCCGGATGGTGCATGAAGGTCAGGGAGCCTTCGTCGCGCTCACGGCGCGGAGCCTGACGGCGACGGTCCGCGTCACCTCACGATTCCTGCTCGACCGGTTCCGCTGGGCCACGGGTCCCTTCGGCGATGTGGCCGCGGTCGAATCGGTCGCCATCGAAATCACCGTCAAGGCATCGGGCTGGTCCCGATCGGCCTTCCTGAACCTGCCGGCGGCGTCCCATGAGCTTCGTCTGTCTGTCGAGCCCGGCCTGGCCGACCGACGCGGCACGCTCGACTGAGCTGGCCCGCCGTTCGCTCCTCCTCGCGCCGCGGATCCGGTTCGAGCCGGCCCGGGGCGTACTCTGGGCCGACGCCCGGGGACTCGATCCGATCATCGTGGCCGCCGGCCTGGCAGAGCTGGCCTCGGCGTTAGGCGCCGATCAGCCCAGGGCCGGCGTCGCGGCGACCCCCATCGGAGCCCTGGTGGCGGCCCGGACCGGCACCGAGCCAATCACGGTGGTCCCACCGGGATCCGATCGCGCGTTTCTGGCGCCGCTCGACCTGGGCCACCTCGACCCGCCGCCGCCCCGATATCTCTACCCGCTCCTCGCCGGCATCGGGATCGAGAACTGCGGCGACCTGGCCCGCCTCGACGCCCAATCGGTGGAGGTCCGGTTCGGTGCCGAGGGGATCCGGCTCTGGCAGCTCGCCCGGGGCGACGATCGTCGCCCGATCTTTGGAGCCCGCCTTCGGGATCTCCCCAGCGCCGAGTTGGAATGGGTCGAATACGAACTGGCCGATCAGGAGCAAGTCACCTTCATCGTCAACTCGCTCCTCGCGACCGTGACCGATCAGTTGAGCCGCCGCCGGGAAGGCGCCCACGGCATGGTGCTCGAGTTCGGACTTGCCGACCGGAGCCGGATCGAACTGCCGATTCGGGCCTCGCACCCGACCGCGGACCGGAAGATCTGGCTTCGGGTGATCCGGGTGGCGCTCGAGCCGGTCACGTTTTCCGCCCCCGCCATGCGGATCGGACTCCGGGTCGATGCCGCAGCCCCCCTCGCCGACCGACAGGGCGACCTGTTCGACACCGGTTTCTCGACTGAACGCGCCACCGAAGCGGCGCTGGCTCATCTGCTCGACAAACAGGCCGATGCGATCGTCGTGGCGGAATCGTCGCTCCATCCGCTGCCGGAGCGGCGAACCGCCTGGCGGACCGACACCATCGGCCGGTTCACGCCCCGGATTCTGCCAGGCGGCGAAGCCGTCGATGCGCGGGCTCCCCGGCTCGGGGTCCAGCTTTTCCCGGTTCCCCGCTCCATCCATGTCTGGAGCGTCATGCGCCGCGGGGTTCCGGTGCCGGACCGGTATTACGACGGGACCCAGAATTACCGCTTGAGCGCGAGCCTCGGCCCCGATCGGATCAGCGGCGGATTCGACGAGGCCGAGTACAACCGCGACTACTTCCAGGGGGTTCGGCACGACGGCGTCATGGTGCTGCTCTACCGCGACCGGCTCACCGACGGCTGGTTTCTGGCAGGCTGGTGGGACTGATGAGTTTCGTCGAACTCCGGTGCCAGTCGGCGTTCTCCTTCGGCGATGGCGCCGTCGGGCCGGAGCGGCTGGCCACCCACGCCAAAGCGTTAGGCTACTCGAGCCTGGGGCTCACCGATCACGCCGACCTGGGCGGCATCGTGCGGTTCGCCGTCACCTGCCGGGAGCGGGGTCTCCGCCCGGTCATCGGCGCCGAATTCCTGGTGGACGGGCGGCCATTGGCGCTGCTGGTCCGGACCGAACGGGGATTCCAGAATCTCGCGGCGCTGGTCACCCGATCGCGGGTCGGTGAGCTCCGCCGATGGACCCGGCGGACCTCCACCCGGGGCCGACCCCAGCTTCGCTGGGACGACGTGGCCGAGCGAAGTGAGGGTCTCCACCTCCTCACCGGACCGGCGTCGAGTGCTCTCTGCCAGGCGCTCATCGAGCGCCGGCGCGACACCGCCGATTTTCTCCTGGCCCGGTACCGATCGGCCTTCGGCGACCGGGTTGCCATCGAGGTTCACCTCCACGAGGCAGGGCGGCAGGAAGAAGCGCTGGCCGGCGCTCTCATCGCGCTGAGCCGGCAGCGCGGCATTCCCTGGTTTGCCACCCGGAATCCGCGCTACATCGACTCCGACAGCCGGATCGTCCACGAAATTCTTCACGCCCTCCGGCACGGGACCGCGGTGGCCGACGCCACCCGGCGGGGACTCCTCCACCCCAACGGTGAGTGGATGCTGCTGTCACCCACCGAGATGGCCGAGCGGTGGCGCGGCGCCGAGGCCGGTCTGGAAACCGCGGCCCGGATCGCGGACGACTGCGCCTTCAGCCTCCGGTGGGTCCGTCCCCCGCTGCCCCGGTTCAACGTCCCTGCCGGCCACGACGACGACAGCTTCATCCGGTCCCTGACCTTCGCGGGCGCGCGGGATCGTTGGGGCGAACCGGATCCGAAGCAGATCGCCCAGCTCGACCACGAGCTCGCCACCATCGCCCGGCTCGGCTATTCCGGATTCTTTCTGGTGATGTGGGACGCGGTCCGGTTTGCCCGGGAACGGAGCATTCTGGCACAGGGCCGGGGCAGCGCCGCCAACTCCGCGGTGGCGTACTGTCTCGGCATCACCGCGGTGGATCCGGTCCGGCACGGTCTCCTCTTCGAGCGATTTCTCTCCGAGGCCCGGGTCGAGGGGATGACCGAGGCGCCCGATATCGACGTGGATTTCGAACACGACCGTCGCGAGGAAGTCCTCGACTACGTCTACCGTCGCTACCAGCGGTCATATTCGGCCATCACGGGGGTCACCCAGATCTACAGCGCCTGCACCGCGATCCAGGACGGGATGCGAGCGTTCGGCTATCCCGCCGAGCTGGCGTTCAAGCTCTCGAAGCGCCTCCGGGGTCACGGCTGCCGTTCGGGCGTCGAGGTGCTCACCGGTGGCCTCGCGGCGGACCAGGGGTTCGACCTCGACGACCCACGGGCCCGGACCCTCCTCGCCGCAATGCGGGCGTTCGACGACCTGCCCCGGCTTCGCTCCACCCATCCGGGTGGATTCGTCCTCTCATCGGAACCGTTAGGCAGTTACCTCCCGATCGAGGCGACCACGATGGGGCGAACCATCCTCCAGTTCGACAAGGACGACCTCGACAGCCTCGGCGTCCCGAAGTTCGACTTCCTCGGCCTTGGCGGTCTGGCGCTGATCCGCCGGGCGTTCGACGCCATCGAAGCGCGGACCGGAAGGCAGCTCTCGATGTACCAGCTCCCCGACGACGACGCCGAGACCTACCGGATGATCGGCCAGGGTGACACCATCGGCACCTTCCAGATCGAGAGCCGGGCCCAGATCGCGTCGATCCTCCACACCAAACCGGAGCGGCTCTACGACATCGTGGTGCAGGTGGCCCTGATCCGGCCGGGCCCAATCCAGGCCAAGTTCGTGCATCCCTACACCAAGCGCCGCCGGGGCGAGGAAACCGTCACCTACCTCCATCCCGACCTGGAGCCTCTCCTCAAACGCACCCAGGGGATTCCGATCTTCCAGGAACAGGCGATGGCGATCGCGATGACGCTGGCGGGCTACAGCGCCGCCGAGGCCGACCTGCTCCGACGCACGATGGGACACCAGCGGAAGAAGACCCGATTGCTCCAGGCCCTGGCCCAGCTGCGGGAACGGTTGATCGGGCGGGGCATCAGCGAGGACATCGCCGAACGCATCGAAGAAGACCTGATGAGCTTCGCCAACTACGGCTTCCCGGAGTCGCACGCCTGGAGCTTCGCGCTGATCGCGTTCGCCACGGCCTACCTCAAGGCGCACTACCCGACCGAGTTCCTGATGGGGCTCCTGAACGCGCAGCCGATGGGGTTCTACCCGATTGCCACGCTTATCCATGACGCCCGGCGGCACGGGGTCGTGGTGGCAGGGCCTTGCCTTGCCCGAGGCCGGGCCGACTGCACCGTCGAGACCGACCCCGCGCTCCAGCTCCGGCTCGGCTGGCGATTCGTCCGCGGCATGGGCGACACGGCCCTCGCCGAACTCACCCGGGTTCAGGCGCTGGCTCCCTTCCGTGGCATCGAGGACACAGTGCGCCGGGCCCGGATCGGCCGGCGGGATGCGATCGCGCTGGCCCGCGCCAATGCGTTTGCCCTCTGGGAACCGGACCGGCGGAAAGCCGCCTGGGAAGCGCTTCGGCACGTCGGCGATAATCTGCCGCTCGCGCCCGCCCGGGAAGCCGCTCACAGCCCGCGCCGGCTCACGAAAACGGAGGGAATCTTCCTGGACTATTTTGCCACCGGATCGAGCCTCGACGGCCATCCGCTGGAGCATCTCAGGAAGCGCCTGGCGGGAATCGGCGCCATCGACAGCCGGTCCCTCGCCTCGATCCGCCACGGCACCGAGGTCCTGGTGGGTGGTCTGGTCGTCACGCGGCAGCGCCCCGAGAGCGCCAACGGAGTGCTCTTCGTGCTACTCGAAGACGAGTTCGGATTTCTCAACGCGATCGTGCGACGGGAGGTGGAGATCGCCTATCGGGAGGTGGCCCGCCGCGCTCCTTTCATGCTGATTCTGGGTCGGATCCAGCGGGACGGCCCGGTGGTTCAGATTGTGGCTGGAAAGCTGAAGTCGATCCGCCCCAAGGCGGCCCTCGCGTTTCGATCCCGCGATTTCCGGTGACCCCGCACGCCCAACTCCCTGGCGACATCGTCGCGGCCGGATACACCGAAGATGCCGAACTGATGCTCGGAGGCACGCCCGTCGCCAAAGGGACGCCACGACGACTTACCTGATCACCGCCAGAATCACGTCATACAACGCGTGGCTCCAGGCCGCGATCCCGAATCCCCGCATCAGATAGAGCGCGCTGAACAACAGCCCCGCGATCGCCCTGAAGATGAACGACTCGAGTTGCCAGGCATCCCCGTAGGGTCCGACGTAGTGAAAGGCCGAGAAGATCAGGGCACCGATCAGCGTGGCGGTTACCGCGCAGGCCTTCGGGCCCCAGCCAAAGACCACCCTGGCAAGAGCCGCCACGCCGGAGACCAGCAGGACTCGGAACACCAGCTCCTCGTAAATCCCCGCGCCGAGCGAGATCATCACCTGGGTCGGAAAGCCGAAACCGCTCATCGGTCCGGCGGCGAGCGCGAACCCGAGCCGGCCAAGCAGCAACGACGTGAGGGTGCTCGCAAGTCCGCCCAGCACCATCGCATAGACCAATGACTCGACCATCATTCCCATCAGCAGCTTGAATTCGATCGGCCCGCTCTTCCGCCGGTCTCGTAGAACCAGCCAGCCCCCGACGCACAGCATCACCGCCCCGAAGATGCCGAGCCCGTGCCGCCCCCCGAAGGTGGTGAAAACACTCTTGAGGAGCACGTCGGCGCCGTTCCGGACGCCCGCCATGGCGTCACCGCTCAGCAGAAAGGCGAGCGCCTCGTACAGGAGCAGCAGCGGCAACGCGAACGTGAGGCTGTGACGGGGAGATCGCGTCTTGGTCCAGTAGGATGGGGCCATGATCAGGTCCGTACGGGCCGGACTCGTTCAGGATTCACGGCGGCGGCCAAAAGCCCACTTGAGGCCGGGCGGGGTCACCATCGTCGTCACGATCACCATGACCACGACCGCGGAGTAGGTGGTCGGCGTGATGACCCGGGCACCGGCGAGCGTGAGGCCCAGGCCGATGTTGGCGAAGATGAGCCCGACCTCCCCGCGCGGGATCATCCCGATGCCGACCACCAGGCGATCGACCGCCCTGCCCGCCCCGACTCCCGCCACGACCTTGCTGACGATCCCGACGAGGACGAAGGCGCCCGCCAGACCGAGCACCGCCGGATCGGCGAACGAGCGGAGATCGGTATGCATCCCCATCAGCACGAAGAAAACCGGCACGAATGCCTGGATCAGCGGGTGGAGCAGATCCTCGAGCGGCTGGTCGCCCCGGTCGGTGAACGGCTGGTAGTAGGCCGAGTCGAGCACCAGGCCCGCGGCAAACGCGCCGACGATCGGGGCCAGGCCGATCCAATAGGCGAGATATGCGGTCGTGAAGCAAAGCGCGAGGCTCACCGCCTGCGCGGCGCCCTTGCCCCGGAACAAGGTGGACCACCGAACCAGCCGGGGCGCCACCGCGAGACCCACCAGCACCGCCAGGACGAGGAAACCGATCGACTTCACCACGATCCCCGCCAGCGAGCCATAGCTCACCGCCGTGCCTCGGTCGGCCGCCGCGATGACCCCGGTGACCACGGCGAGAATCAGCAGGCCGAGGACGTCGTCGATCACCGCGGCTCCAAGGATGATCCGGGCCTCGTCCGTCCGGGACCGACCCAGGTCCTTGAGAACCCGAGCCGTGATTCCGACGCTGGTGGCCGTGAGCGTCGCCCCGATGAAGGCGTGGGTCTCCGCGCCAACATCGGGCAGCAGCAGGCTGCTCACGAACCAGCCCAGGCCAAACGGCACCAGCACGCCGATCACCGCCACCAGGAGCGACCGGGCCCCGACCGAGACCATCTGCCGGACCGTGGACTCCAATCCCACCTCGAATAGCAGGATCAGGACGCCGATCCGCGCGATCAGCTCGATGCCCGGTTCCGTCCCGATCGAGGCGAAAGCATCGATGCCGAGCAGCGGCAGATTGCCAAGGATCACCCCGGCGACGAGTTCGCCGAGGACGGCCGGCTGGCCGAGGCGGACCGCCACCTCACCAGCAAGCAGCGCCGCCACGTAGATGGCCGCGAGGCCAAGCACCACCCTGGCCGAGGGATCGGCTCCGGCCGCGGCGAGAGGAATGATCAGGAGCGGGACGAGGCGGGCGCGGGTGAGTCGCATTGGGGAAATCTAGGGCCACGACGTGCGTCGCGCCGCCCACCCGGACCGGATGAGCGGCGCGACCATTGTCCTTCGAGCTCGAGACGATCCGCGGGAACCTGCCTGGCCCCTACGTTCATCTCTGTTCGTTGAGGACCTACGCGATCTCCCGGCGACCGCTTGCCCAGCTCGAGCCCGAACGACATCTATTACTAGACAATGGACCACCTCCTTGCATCAGGGTGGAACAGCGAACCTGCACAGGGGCATTTCTAAATTGGGAAGCAAGGGCCGAAATGACAAGGGGCCACGCCTCGCCCGGATGCGGCCCGACGGCCTACATTGCAGCGTGAATGAGCCCCGGTTGACCTATCGCTTGCTGGCCCGAGTCGCGGACCGGTTGCTGCCGCTCGCACGGCCGTGCTCGGCCAAGTTTGCCCACGGCGATCGGGAGCGGCGGGCTGCGGCCGAGCGCTGGGCCACCTGGGGCCGGGAACACCGGGACCCGTCCCGGCCACTCCTCTGGATCCACGCGCCATCGGTCGGTGAAGGGCTCCAGGCCCTTTCGGTGATCGAGGTGGTCAAGACCCGGCACCCGGATTGGCAAATCGCGGCCACCTTCTTCAGTCCCTCCGCCGAGTCACTGGCCCGCCGCCACCCCGCGGACCGAATCGACTACCTGCCCTACGACACTTGTGACAACGCCGCCATCATGCTGGCGGCCCTCCGGCCCTCCGCGCTCGTGTTCACCAAGCTCGACCTCTGGCCCGGCTATGCTACCCACGCCGCAGCGGCCGGTGTCCCGGTCGGGATGGTGGCCGGCACGGTAAGCCCAGTCAGCGGGCGCCGCCATCCGGTGGCCCGATGGCTCGGCGAAGCCGGGTACCAGGCGCTCGACCAAGTCGGGGCGATCGCCGAGGCCGACTCACAGGCGCTGGTTGGCCTCGGAGTCCGGCCCGACCGGGTCTCCGTGACCGGCGACCCCCGGTTCGACAGCGTCTGGGCCCGGGCCGTAGCGATCCCGCCGGATTGGCCCTTCCGTCGCCTAACGTCAGGCGCCACGACCCTGGTGGCCGGGTCCACCTGGCCGGCCGATGAGGCCATCCTGCTCGAAGCCTTCGCCCGCGTCCGACTGATGCGGCCCGACATCCGGATGGTGCTGGTGCCCCACGAGCCGCATGAACACTCCGTCGCGGCGCTCGAGGCGGAGGCCGCCCTGCTCGGCCTTGACCCGGTGCGGCTTTCCCGGCTCGGGGCCGAGGTGCCCGAGCTGGTCATCGGGGACCAGGTTGGCCTCCTGGCCGGCCTGTATGACGGGGCCGCGCAGAGCTATGTCGGAGGCGGGTTCGGCCGGCACGGTCTCCATTCCGTTCTGGAACCGGCCGCCACAGGTGTGCCGGTATTCTTCGGACCGCGGTGGCAGTCCAGCCGGGAAGCCGGCCTCCTGATCGAGGCGGACGCCGCCATCGCCGTGACCAATGCCGACGCCCTCACGGCGGCCTGGCTGGATACGCTGGCGGGCGACCGAGGCCGCGCCATGGGTGAACGAGCCCGCGGTCTGGTCCGGTCCGGACTGGGGGCTGCCGGGCGAAATGCGGCATTGATCGAAGACCTGATTGGGGGCTCCGACCGTGGTATTTTCCCGTCCCCACGCTCTCAACCTTCACGCACCCCGGATTTCACGTGACCCACGAATCAACCCGCCGGGACTTCATCCGCGAGATGGTGGCCGACGACGTCGCCTCCGACCGTTTCGGCCGGCCGATCTGCACCCGGTTCCCCCCGGAACCGAACGGATTTCCCCACATCGGCCACGCCAAGTCGATCTGCCTCAATTTCGGCATCGCCCGGGAGTTCGGCGGCAAGATCAATCTCCGGTTCGACGACACCAATCCGTCCACCGAGGACGTCCGCTACGTCGAGGCGATCAGGCGGGACATCCAGTGGCTCGGGTTCCAGTGGGACAACGAGTTCTACGCCAGCGATTACTTCGAGCAACTGTATGAGTTCGCCATCCGCTTGATCGAGAAGGGCAAGGCCTACGTCGACAGTGAGACCGAAGAGGAGATCAAGCTCCACCGCGGCACCGTGACCAAACCAGGCACGCCGAGCCGGTATCGGGACCGGCCCCCGGCCGAGAACCTCGACTTGCTGACCCGGATGAAGGCGGGCGAATTTCCCGATGGAGCCCATGTGCTCCGGGCCAGGATCGACCTGGCGCACCCGAACATGATCATGCGGGATCCCCTTCTGATCCGGATTCGGCACGCTCATCACTACCGCCGCGGCGACGCCTGGTGCATCTACCCGCTGTACGACTACGCCCACGGCCTGTCCGACGCGATCGAGGGGATCACCCACTCACTCTGCACTCTCGAGTTCAAGGACAACAAGGCCATTTACGACTGGCTGATCCGGGAGGTCGGGTTCGAGCGCCCGCCGGAGCAGACCGAGTTTGCCAGGCTGGTTCTGGATTACACCGTGGTGAGCAAACGGAAGCTGCTCCGCCTGGTCAACGATGGCCGGGTGTCGGGTTGGGACGATCCCCGCCTCCACACGCTGGCGGGGATCCGCCGTCGCGGGGTCACCCCCGAGGCGATTCGGGAGTTCTGCGAGATGGTCGGCGTCGCGAGGAACGAAGCCAGGACCGAACTGGCCGCCTACGAACACGCGGTGCGGAATGATCTCAACATGCGGGTGCCCCGGGTGCTTTGCGTCGTCAACCCGCTCAAGGTGGTGATCACCAACTTCGCCGAAGACTCCACTGAAGAGATCGACGCCCCGTACTATCCGCACGACGTGCCGAAGACCGGAAGCCGTGCGGTGCCGTTCTCGCGTGAACTGTTCGTCGACCGGGATGATTTCATGGAGAATCCGCCGAAGAAGTTCTTCCGGCTCGCCCCCGGACGCGAGGTTCGGCTCCGCTACGGCTACTTCATCACCTGCACCGAGGTGATCAAGAACGCGGCCGGCGAGGTGATCGAGTTGCACTGCACATACGATCCGGCCACCCGCGGCGGCAACGCGCCCGATGGCCGAAAGGTCCAGGGCACCATTCACTGGGTGTCGGCCCGGCATGCGCTCGACTGCGAGCTTCGGCTCTACGACCGGCTCTTCACCATTCCGGACCCCGAAGCGGCTCCGGACGGAGACTTCCTTTCGGTGTTGAATCCGGACTCGCTGGCGGTGGTTCGGGGCGCCAAGATCGAGCCGAGCGTTGGAGCGGACTCGGCCGGGACCCGCTATCAGTTCGAGCGAACCGGCTATTTCATCTCGGACCAGATCGACTCGAAGCCCGGTGCGCTGGTGTTCAACCGCACCGTGACGCTCCGGGACTCCTGGGAGAAAGAGAAGGCCAAGGGTTAGTGAGTGGCCGGCGCCGCCGGGGGCTTCAGGACGTAGATCAGGTAGTCCCCCCGCCGCTTTGGCTTGGGGTCCAGTTGGTCCAAGTCTCCGACGACTCGGCCATCGTCTCGTCCTTGAGACACTGCGACAGGTACATCCGGCCGATCCGCGCGTCGAGATCGGCCGGCGACCCCCCGCCGTGGGCCGACGGGCCTTTCAGTTCTTCCCGGAAACTCCTGGCGTAATCGTCATCCGTCGGGCACCGCCGCTCGGCCGCAAAGAGCGTCCGGACCGAACAGCTTCGCCGAACTCGGAGTGTGCTCGTCGGGGCCGGCCTCGGTGCTGCTGCTGCAGCCGTCCTGAAGGAGCAGGCCGGCGGCAATCGTTGCGGCCGTGAGGAATCGACGGATGAGAAACTTCTATTGTTGGAAGCGAATGGCCACCCGGAGAACCCGGGGAGCACCAGGATTGAGGTAGCCCGAAGCGCGGACTTCGGGGTACCGGGTATTGAGAACGTTTTGAAGCTCCCAGTCCATTGCCCAGCCAGCGCGCCCGAAGGCGATCGTGCCGGTGGCATCGACCAGGGTATAGGGCCGGGTCCGGACCGTGGGCTCGCCGATCGGGGTGAAGGGGCCGTTGAGCCGCACCAGGCCACCGATGGTCGCTCCATGGAACAGCTCCAGGTCGAGGCCGAACCGGGCCAGGTACCGCGAGACACCTGGCACCGGATCGCCGGGGACCAGCGGCTCGAGATGAAACGACGGCCGCGGCGGGTCGTGCCGGGTCACCGCCAGGACGGCCAGTACCTCGGCGGGAGCCAGCGCCTCGCTGATGGTGGCGTCGTTGATGGTGGCGGAGGCGGTCAGGCGGAGTCGCCCGACTAACGGCGCGTCGATCGACCCCTCGGCGCCCTGGCGGACGCTGCGGCCGGCCCCGGATATTTCCCGGGTTACCGGGTCCTGGATCCGTTCGCCGGCCACGTCGAGCCGGAACAACGCCAGGCGGATCCTGGCGTCGCCCGGCGAGAACTCAGCCCCCAGTTCCTTCGCCCAGGCGCGCATCGGCCGACGGGCGGGTTCTCCGATCACGCCAGGCGATCCGCGAAACCCGCGGCTCAGCGAGGCGGCGATCGCGAGGTTCCCGCCGAGGAGATACCGGGCCCCGAGCTTCGGGCTCACCAGCCGGTGCGTTTGGGCGAGCGGTCCCGGGCCGGCGAGGCTGTTGATCGAACGGTAGTGGAGCAGATCCCACCGAAGGCCGACGTCAAAGGCCACCGGTCCCACCAGTCGCCGCCAGCGAGTGAAGGCAGCCGCCGCTGCGAACGATCCGTCGTAGATCGCCTCCGAATCATGGACGGCTCGTGCCACCGTGCCCAGCAAGCGGTACCCGACGTCGTCGTATCGCCCGCTCGCGCCGAGGCTGAGCTCCCCGCCGCCGGCGGACCAGTGGGTCTGAGCTTCGCCACCCGCGGCCGTGCGCCGATCGGATTCGTCGGTCTGAGCCGGGGGACCGTCGCCCTCGGGAATATTGAGGAAAACCCGGCTCCGGATGCCCTGCACCCAGCCTAACGCGGAGAAGCCGGCCGTGGGCGACAGCACTCTCGTGTAGCGAAGATGACCGATCACCCGGTGGGCTGAACCGCCGTCGGTTGGATCGCCACTCCCGGTAAGTCGGCCGGCGTTGTAGTTGGCCACCGACAGGAAGCCGGGTGAATCCCAACCTGTGGCGTACCCGATTACCCCACCTTCGAGGCGCCCTCGGCCGGAACCCGCCCGCCAGCGGAGAATCCCGTTTCCGATTCGAAAGCCTGAATGATCGCGCCACCCCTGGCTCCGTTCGAAGCGGCCGCCCACCAGCCACCCTTGGTCCCCCCGAACGCCGCCCGCCTTGAGCCAACCCTGCCCGTCGCCATAACTCGACCCGCCGAGCGCCCCAGCCGGCCGGTTCGTGCCCCACGCCGTGGTAAGCTCCACAACGCCGCCGAAGGCGAAGTCCCCGTAGAGCGGGCTCGCCGGCCCGCTGATCACCCGGAGACCGTCGGCGGCCGCCGGGAAAACGACGTTCCAGTCGGAATACCCCTCGACGTGTCCGTGGAGCGGCAGGTTGACCGGCACGCCGTCGATCGTCAGCAGGAGGTCCGACGAATGATCCGACGTGAAACCGCGGAGTACCGCATTGGCGGCGAAGCCCGGGCCCTGGCCCTGCTCATGCACCTCAACGCCGGCGGTTCTCCTGACCAGATCCCACGAATTGGCGGCCTGCGCCTTCCGCAACACGGTCGAATCGACCATCCGGGTGGCCACCGGCGGAGCGACGGAGCGCTGCCGAACCGCCTCCACGGTCAGCGAGGGAAGCTGGCGGGCCGGCAGCGTATCCGGGGCCTGGGCCATGACGGCCGGCGCCGCGCCCAGAAGGACGACCCCGACCCGCCAGACTTGGCCGGTCATTACTTCCCGACCGTGAAGGCGAACTTGCCCCGGACGGCATGGCCGTCGTCCCCGGCGCTTCGCCAGACGACCGTGTACTTGCCCGCCGCGAGCGCTTTGGTCAGGTCCGCGGCGATCGAGAGCGGATCGTCCGTGCCATGGGCCTTCCCGATCTCGACCTTGGTGCTGTCAGCCGTCAGGAGGCTGATGCTGCTGAACTGCGGCTGAACCTTTTCCGCGAACCAGAGCCGGATCTCTTTCGGCGACTGGGCCACGGTCTCATCGGCAGCAGGCGTGCTCCTGGTGAGATGGTTGTGCCATGCCATCGCGGTCGCCGGAGCGGCCCGCGCCGCGAGCGTCAACGCCAAACGAATCGAACGGATGATCGTTCTCTCCCGGAATGGACCGCCAGCCGGCGGTCCGGATGAATTGAGACGGCATCGCGGCCGTACCCGGGCCACGATCCGACGCGCCCGGCCAACGGTGCCCGGCGCTACTTCAGCTGTCGTTACGGAGAATGACGGAGTTAGGCGGGGAGTGGTGGTGCGTGTGCGAGCGGCAACACGAACGGCCTGGCGGCGAGCGGCAGGGGCTCGGCGGGTTCGGCATCAGGAACGCAGGCGGGCCGGATCCGGACCGCGTCCCGTGGGATCGCGGTCTCGGTCCGGGCCAGCCTGAACACGACGCTGCACCCCGCGACGCAGACGCAGCCGGGCTGGTGTCCCGACGGCGAGCCGCTCTGGTGATGGGTACCGTGACCGCCGTGATGCGACGCCGGCGCTGCCGCGGCTATTTCACAGCGGACGTTCGCCGCCGAACCGACCTGGAACGCGAATGCGGCCAGGGCGATGGCGAGGAGCGGCGAACGCCAGGAACGGATCATCGGCCGACGACGATACCTTCGTAGGTCACGGTCTTGGGCGCGATCACGCCCAAGGTCAGGGCCGTGAGCAGCAGATCCTTCCAGCGGCTCCGGGTCCGGATCTTGAGTTGCGCCACTTCTTTCGCGCCGACCAGTTGGGTGGCCAGCGCCCGGTCGAGTTGGGCCTTCTTCATCGGCAAGAGGCCCCAAAACGCGTGGACGGTATGCGTCGTCACCTTGAACGCCTGACCGGTCGGCGCCTCACCAGCCGCCGTGGCCATCGTTGCCGGCACGCCGAGAGTCGTCGCGTCGAACGTCTGCGCGCACCCCGTGAGCGCCGATACCGCCACCAGCGCCACCGCGCCGACCCGCTGCAGATTGTTCACGAAACTCCTCACCGAAAGTGATGACTGACCCCGATGCCGATGCCCGGCACCCGGCCCGACCCGGCATCCCATCCGAGCCGGCTGTCATACTCGATTTGCACCCCGAGTCCGGTGAGCAGCCCGAACTCGATCCCGGCCGCGAACGCCGGCTTCACTCTCGAACCCTGAATGGTCTGGTGTCCGAGATAGTCGATTCGAGGCGCGAGCCATGGCCTGATCGACAGCAGGGCCGCGGGGATGACCAGGGCGGCCCCGAGGCCGAGGGAGCCGCGCCAAGCCTGGTCCGTGCCGAGCGACCGAGAGCCCCCGACCTGCCACGCAACCTTGAGCGGCACCAACGGACCGCCGAACACCGTCAGCGCGGCCGTCGCCGAGAGTTCGTCCCGGTGGACCTTGGTCAGACCGGCCGGCTCGAGCCAGGTTCGGGCGATTCCCAGGCTGATGCCGATCGGGCCCAATCCGACCAGCGCCCTCGCCCCGATCGCATCGGACCGGCTCGTGCCGGTGGAGGATGGATCCCGTCCGCGACCGTAGACCACTCCGAGCGTAACGCCCTGGGCGACGCCGGCATTGCGAACGACCAGCCCGGCCGCCTGTCCCGAGGCCGGGGAAGCTAGACACAGCCCCAAGCCAGCGGAAGCCAGCGTGACCCTGAGACACCCCACGGGGCGCGTCCCTACCTAACCGTATAATGTAGGCCAATCCCAAACACGGTCGGCTTCGGGGAGACACCCGAGGCGAAGACCCGATCGACCGCCAGGTCGATCCCAAGCCCGTTGATGAGGCCGAAACTGATTCCCCCGCTCAGGCCGAAATCGGTGTGGGTCTCGGTCGCCGAACCGCGTGGCGCCTCCGATTGGAGATCCCCGGGGGTAACCCGGGTGTGATCGAGGCGAGGCGCGATCCACGGCTTGATCGCAACCACCGGACGAGGAATGGTCCAGGCAATCCCCAGACCGACCGGGATATGCCAGTTCTTGGCCTGCTCGTCCGGAGAATGATTCCGGTAATACCCGACACCGACCTGCAGATTCACCGAGACGGGAACCAGCGGGCCGCCAAGGATTTTCGCGGTCACCGACCCGCCCGCCGCCTGATACTTGTCCAACTCGGATCCGGTCACCTGGGAGACGAACCCGCCGATCGCGAATCGGCGGAATCCGAGCAACCCCGACACGCCCAGCCCCGTCCCGGCCCCCCCATTGGCGAAGCCGATCATCGAGCCGAGCGTGAATCCCCGCGGAGCCCCGGCGTTGACCACGGGCAACGCGGGCGCCTGGGCCGGAAGCCGACCGCCAGCCGCCACCATCACCAGGATGAGCATCCCTCGTCGCATCATGTGTCCGCTATCGAAGCACAGCGAAGCTGATCGCGATGCCCTTGTAGTCGCCGACGCCCCCGCTGACTCGAAGGTCAAACCGTTTGTTGAACGAGACATCCACGCCGAGGCCGAGGCCGAACAGGAAGTCGCCCGGCCCATCACCGAAACTGGGCGCGAGAACCGGGTGAATGTATGGCACGAACTCGACGTTGGAATCCTCGAGCTGGATCCGCCGTCCGAGCGACAGCCCGATCGGAATGTAGCCCCGCGACTCCCCGTTGCCGAAGGTTCCGCCCACGCCGGCCGTGAACGCCCCATCGAGCGGGAAGTCGGCCGTGTGGTCAATGACCCGGGTCCGGAAATCGACCCCCGCCAGAAACCGGGTCTGGCCAGCCCCCGGATCCGAAAACCCGGCCCGAAATCCAAAATCGTAGCGTTGGTGGCCGAACCGATAGAACCCTTCGAGCGCGAACCCATCGCCCGGGTCGGACAAGGTTCCGCCGAACTCGAGTCGATTGAACGACCGATACGGCGCCAGGAAGGCCGACGTACCTGTGGACTGGGCCAGAACGTCCGACGCCAGGGAAACAACGATAACGGCAATGACCAGTGCCTTGCGAACCACGGGAGTCTCCTCGAGTTGGGGGGCGGGGGGGGGCCGGCGCCCCC
>JAYUZK010000016.1:0-6628 GCA_043751835.1 Gemmatimonadota bacterium
GCAAGAGCTGATGGATCGGGCCGAACAACTGAAGGACCAACTCGATCAGCTGGAGCGGAACAGCGAAAAGGCCGGGGTCGGGGACTCGGCTTTTCGGCAACGGCTGGAGGAGATCCGGAAACAACTCGACCAGGCGCTTTCGCCCGAGATGCGGAAGCAGCTGGACGAACTGCGGCAAGCGCTCAAGAACCTCGACCCGCAGGCAGCCAAGGAATCGCTCAAAAAGCTGGCCGAGATGCAACAGAAGCTGAAAGAGGCGCTGGAGCGGACTCGGGACCTGTTCAAACGGGCGGCGTTGGAGGGTGAACTGTCGAGCCTCGAGCAGGAGGCGAAGGATGTCGCCAAGCGGCAGGATGACCTGACGGATCAGGCCGGGAAGGCCGACAGCTCGGCGGTAGCGCAGCAGGAACAGCAGCTGGCGGAACGGGCGGACTCGGTGGCCAAGGGACTCGACCAGGCCGCGAAACAGTTGGCGCCGGAGGAGCGGAAGCAGGCGCTGCAGCAAAGTGCCAAGGAGGCGCAGCAGGCCGCACAGAACATGCGGGAGGCCTCGAAGTCGGCCAAGAGCGGCAAGCAGCGGGAGGCGAACAAGCAGGGTGAAAATGCCGCGCAGAAAATGAAGCAGGTCGCAAAAGAAGTGAAAGAACAGAAGGAAGACCAGCAACAGGAGTGGCGGCAGGAAGTGATGGATGCCCTCGACCGGGCGCTGGCCGAGACGACGCGGCTGTCGCAACGACAGTTGGCGCTCAGCACTTCGATCGGCCGGGGGACGACCCTGGCGCAATCGCGGCAGGAGCAGGCGGTGATCGAGGAGGGCGTCCAGAAACTGGTGGAGCAGGTTCTGGCGGTGAGCGGCAAGAACGCGCTGGTGTCGCCGCAGATCGGAGCGTCCCTGGTGGCGGCTCGCCTCCAGATGGCCCGGGCCCGCGATGCGATCTCCTCGGCATCGGCCAACTTGCGGGAAGCGACCGAACAGGCCGGCGAAGCGGTCGATGCGCTCAACGTCGCCTCGTTCCAGATGATCCGGGCCCGGGACGACGTCTCCGGCTCGTCGTCGGGATCGGGCGTGGCGGAAGCCATGAAGCGGATGCAGCAGATGGCGGGACAACAGGGGAATCTGAGCCAGGAGGGCAACAACTTGTTGTCGATGCTGGCCGGTCAGCAGATCCAGGCCCAGATGCAGGCCTTGGCGCGGCGGCAGCGGCAGATGGCCGAGGCGTTGGAACGGCTCCGAGCCCAGAATCAGGTGCCGGGCGCGCGGGATCTAGCGGAGGAGGCGCGCGAACTGGCCCGGAAACTCGAAGCGGGACGGCTCGACCGGGAAACCGTGGACCGGCAGGAAAGACTCTTCAAGCGGATGCTCGATGCCGGCCGAACCCTGCAGGGAGAGGAGAAGGACGAGAAGAAGGAACGCGAGAGTGTGACCGCCAAGGGTGACAGCCTGAGCGTGCCGGCGCCGCTCCGGCGGCTGCTCGACCGGTCCGGCCAAATCCGCCTCCCGACCTGGGAGGATCTCCAGCGGTTGAGCCCGGAGGAGCGCCGGATCGTAACGGACTATTTCCGGCGGCTCACGTCCAAGGATGGCCGATGAGGCGCCTGGTTTCATCGGTGGTGCTGGCGTTCGCTATGGTCTCGGCCGGGGCGGCCCAGGACCGGCCTGGGCCCGACCCCGCGACCCGAGCGTTCGACCTCGAACGGCGGGGCCAATACGCTGCGGCCGCCGAGGTCTACCGTTCCATTCTTGTCGGCCGCCCCGGCGACCTCGGTGCGCTGCTGGGCCTCGAACGCTCGCTCACGCCCCAGAACAAACTCGCCGAGATGCTGCCGGACCTGCGGAAGGCAATGGCCGTCGGCCAGCCGTCGGCGGCCCTGTACGGACTCGGCGTCCGAGTTGCGGTTGTGGCGGGCGTTCCCGACACGGCGCGGGCCTTGGTGGCGCGATGGGTCGTGGTGGAGCCCAATTCCGAGGCGCCATACCAGGAGTGGGGTGCGGCGGCGTTGAGCGCGCGGGACCGGGCCCAGGCGAAGGCCGCCTATCAGCTCGGCCGGCAGCGGCTCGGTGACGCCGTGTTGGCCGGCGAGCTGGCCCAACTGGCGACGATCGAGGGAGACTACGAGTCGGCGGTGCGGGAGTGGCTTGCCGCCGTGTCCCGGACGCCGGGCTATCGGTCCGCCGCGGTCTCGTTGCTCGGGCGGGCTCCGGTAACGGGCCGACCGACGATTCTCCGATATCTCGAAGCGGTCCGGACCGGGGCGGCGGAACGGATGGCGGCCACGCTCACTATCCGGTGGGGCGACCCGGTCGGGGGTGTTCGCCGCCTCGAGCGGGCCGCCGCGCAGATCGGTGAGGGCATGGTCGAGGCACTGCAGGATGGGCTCGACGAAGTGCGCGGCGCGTCCGGCCGCGAGGCGGGGATGGCGCGGGCGATCGGCCTTGAACTCTTGGGCGCCAAGATCCCGGCCCAGAGCACCCGGTACTGGCTGGAGTCGGCCCAGGCCTACGCGGACGCCGGCGATCAGGGATCGGCCCGCCGGATGCTGGGCAAGCTTGCCGCCGATCCCAAGGCCTCGCCGACCATGGCGGCGTCGGCGACCTCCACGCTGGTGTCGGTGCTGGTGGCCGAGGGCAAGATGGAGGAGGCGGCCAAGCAGTTCGGTCAGTTGAAGGCGGTGCTGGCCGAAGAGGAACGGCAGGGTCTGCAGAGCAGACTGGCCGAGGGGTGGATCCGGGCCGGGAAGCTGGACCGGGCCGACCAACTGATGGCGAAGGACAGCACGATCGAAGGCCTCGCGGTTCGGGGGCGGATCCGGCTCTACCTCGGCGATCTTGGTGAGGCGGCGAGCCTGCTCCGCCTCGCCGGGCCGTTCGCGGGGGCGCGGGAGGCGGCGGTGTCGCGAACCACGGCGCTGGCCCTGCTGCAGGTGATCGACGAGGACAGTCTGCCGACGTTAGGCGCCGCCTTGCTCAAGCTGGAACGTCACGACAGCGTCGCTGCGGGGCAGGAACTGGCTCGTGTCGGGGGCGCGTTGCCACCCGACCGGGGCGGTGCTGAGGTGTTGCTGCTCGCGGGGCGGGTGCAGGCGGGGGCGGGGAACCGGGTGGAAGCCGAACGGCTGTTCCATCTGGTGACGGACCTCAAGGTCGCCGCCAGCGCCGCGCAGGCGACGGTGGAACTGGCCCGGATTCTGGTGGCGACCGAAAGGAAGCCCCAGGCCGTCGAGATGCTGGAGCAGTTGCTGGTGAGCTATCCGACCAGCGCCGTCGCGCCGCAGGCGCGGCGCCTCCTCGACCAGGCGAAGGGAGCGATTCCGCCGTCATGAAACGACGGACCTTTCTTGAAATCGGCGCCGGGTCGATGGCGGCCGCGGTCCGGCCGCGCGGGTTCGCCGGCCGGCGGGCGGCCGACTATCTGCTGGTTCCCATGGACGAAGGCCAGGCCGATCATCTGAAGGCGTATGGTCTCACCTTCCGGTTGCTCGAGCGGGCGGGAAAGGCCGAGTGGTTCCTCAACTACCGGAACGGCTCGTTCCTGTTGCCCGGCGACCGCGTCACGGCGCGCGACGCGGCCTTGGCGGGGGTCACGGTGGAGCCCATCGACGAGGCCGCGGTGTTCCAGATCAAGGCCGAGATCAAAGAGTCGAACATGGACGCGGTACCGCTCGAGAAGGCGCCCAAGGTGGCGGTCTATGCGCCGCCGAGCGCGGCCCCATGGGACGACGCCGTGACGATGGCGCTGCAATACGCCGGGATCGGCTTCGACAAGGTCTGGGACGAGGAGGTCGTCGGCGGGAAGCTCAAGACGTACGATTGGCTCCACCTTCATCATGAAGATTTCACCGGCCAGTACTCGAAGTTCTTTCTCAACTACAACGGGGCGCCCTGGCTGCAGGACATGGTGGAGCGGAACGAACGGATGGCCCGGAAACTGGGCTTTCGCGACGTTCCGGCGGACAAGCGAGCCGTGGCCTACGGGATCTTCCAATTCGTCGACAACGGTGGATTCCTGTTCGCGATGTGCACCGCATCCGAGACGCTGGATCTCGCGCTCGCGAGCGACGGGGTGGACATCGCGGCCAGCTTTGCCGACGGCACGCCGATGGACAGCAACGCCACGGCCAAGATGAACTGGGACCGGGCCCTGGCGTTTCAGGGCGCCCGCCTCGAGCAGAGCCCGTCGCTGGCGCTGTTCTCGGACATCGACGGCCACCAGGTCAACTCACCGGACCGCCGGCAGCCGCTCGGGACATTCACGCTGTTCAACTTCAGCGCCAAGATCGATCCGGTGCCGGCGATGCTGGTGCAGAACCATCGGCAGGTGATTCCGGACTTCTACGGGCTCACCACCTCGTTCATGAAGAACCGGCTCAAGCCCGGGGTGACGGTGCTGGCGGATGAACCCGGGGCGCCGTGGGCCAAGTACCTCCGGGGGGAACGCGGCAAAGGCACTTGGTGCTTCATGGGAGGCCACGACCCGGAGGACCCGCAGCACCAGATCGGCGACGCGCCGACCGACCTGTCGCTCCACCCGCATTCGCCCGGGTACCGGCTCATCCTCAATAACGTCCTGTTCCCGGCCGCGAAGAAGAAGGAACTCAAGACCTGACCGATCCAATTGCGGCGGAATGTGCCGCGAGTGGAGCGCCGGGTCCGTTATCTTTCGTCCCATGGCCACCGTCCCACCAGTCGACCGGATTCCCCCGGACATCCAGAACTTTCTCGCCCACGAAATCGCCCGGGCCGGTGGCCGGGAGGTTTGTTTTGTGGCATCGGTGGGCCAGGACGGGAGGCTGATCGAAGCCCGGGCCGTTTCCCGGGGAACGCCGGACATGGTCCTCGCGCTGCCGGGCATCGCCCGGAAGGGCGAGATGGTGCTGCACAACCATCCCACCGGGTTGCTCGAACCGTCGCACGCGGACCTCAATGTGGCCGCCCGGTTCCACGACGCCGGGATCGGCTTCGGGATTCTCGACAACGACGCCACGGCGCTCTATGTCGTGGTGGAGGTGCCCGCGGCGCGGGCGGAGGTTCCACTCGACACCCTGGCGGTCGTGGCGCATCTGGCGGAGGGCGGGGCGGTGGCCCGGCTCATGGGCCAGTACGAGGACCGGCCAAGCCAGCGGGACATGGCCGCGTACATAGCCGACGGATACAACGATGGCGGCGTCCTGCTGCTGGAGGCCGGCACCGGGGTCGGCAAGTCGTTCGCCTACCTGGTTCCGGCGCTGGAGTGGGCCCGCCGGAACAACGAGCGGACCATCGTCTCGACCAACACGATCAACCTCCAGGAGCAGCTGGTCGGGAAAGACCTCCCGCTCCTCCGGCAGGCGTTAGGCGACGAAACCCGTGCCCCGACGTTCGCGCTCCTCAAGGGGTGGCGGAACTATCTCTGCCTCGCCCGACTCGAGGTGGCCTCGGCCGGCCAGCAGTCGCTGCTCGAGGATGGCCGGGTGGACGAGTTGATGTCGGTTGCCGAATGGGCGACCCGGACGGCCGATGGCACGATCGGCGATCTGGCCACCCCGCCCTCGTCGGAGGTGTGGGACGAAGTCTCGGCGGAGTCCGATCTCTGTCCCCGCCTCAAGTGCCCTCATTTCGACCGATGTTTTCTCTTCCGGGCCCGGCGCAAGGCTGCGGAGGCCGACATCGTGGTCGTGAATCACCACCTGCTGGCCGCGGATCTGGCGGTCCGGCAGCAATCGGACAACTGGGAGGACGCGGCGGTCCTGCCCCCGTACCAGCGCCTCATTCTCGACGAAGGGCACCATCTCGAGGACGTCGCGGCCAATCACCTTGGCAAGCGCTTGTCGAGTGTCGGGGTGCGGCGTCTGCTGGGCCGGATGGAACGGAACGGCCGGGGACTGGTGCCGACGCTGGTGCGGGAACTGATGCGGGACAGCGACGTCATGTCGCGGGCCAGCCTGCAGCTGGTGCACGAGCGGCTCCTGCCGGCGATCGGCGATGCCAGGCAGAGCGCCGAGATGATGTTCGAACGGCTCCACGGCCGCCTCGAGGCCGAGCGGGGTGGCCCGCTCCGGCTCACCGACGATTTTGCGGTGGATCCGGTCTGGGCCGAGGGGCTCACTCGCGAGGTTGAGGCATTGCTGGGCGCGTTCCGCCGTCTCGCTGACGATGTCGAGACCATCGCCGACCGGATGAGCCAGGGCGAACAGAGCGATCGGCGGACGCAACTGCTGCAGGAACTGAAGGCCGTGGTTCGGCGCTTTGACGGCGCGACGGATGCCGTGAACCAGACGCTCCGCCCGGTGGGTGGCGGCCCGCCGGTGGTGCGATGGGTGGAACGAGCCGGCACCCGCGGCACCAACATTTCACTTGCCGCCGTACCGCTCGATCTCGCACCGCTTCTCCGCGACCTGGTGTTCGACCGGAACAAGACCGTGGTGCTGACCAGCGCCACCCTCGCGGCCGGCGGCGAGTTCGAGTTTCTCGAATCGCGCCTCGGGCTGAGCCAGTCCCCGTCGCCCGTCACGGTCCGTGAGATGCTCCCGTCGCCGTTTGACTATCCCTCCCCATGTCTCTTCGGCGTTCCGAATGATTTACCCGATCCCCGCGAGGACGAAGCGGCGCACGACGAGGCCGTGGCGCACATCATCCGGGACCTGGCCTATG
>JAYUZK010000017.1:0-4200 GCA_043751835.1 Gemmatimonadota bacterium
TACGACGGCGTGGTCTACTGCGACGGCGTCCGCGTCATCCGTCCGCCCCGAGAGCTGCGCGCCGCCTGATGCCATTTCCACACTTATTGACAAGAGCTCCGTGGTGAACGGACACCTCACTGAGTCTCCAGTCTTTCAGTGTGGGCCGAAAGTTCCCGATGGCACACCGGGAAGGTCTTGGTAACCGGGCTAGGACGGCCCAGCAGGTCAGGTTGATCGCGAAGGAGACACGCTGCCGCACCAGCCGGCGCACCGGCTTTTCTCTAAGTCGCGGGGGACCCAGATTCTCGTCAAGCCCGTTTCAGCAACACCAGGATCACTGCCACCGCCATCACGAGCACCACCCCCGCCACAATCCATCCGAGGTGTGCACCGTCCAGCCGGGCCACGACGGCCGGCCGGGACACTGGGGCCGGCCTCGCGACCGCCGGTGGGGCCTGCACCGCCGGTCGCGGGGACGGGGCCGCCCGGATCACCTTCGACTCCTTGATCGCCGGCGCCGGCGATGTGGTATAGGTCGCCGACATCCGGGTCTTGAGCGTCATGGCCGCATCGGTCTCGTCGAGCGAAAGGTCTCCCGCCTCGTCCTTGAGCCGGAGCCGGGTGAGACGCCCCGAGGCACGCTCGATCGCGAAATACACCATCCCGACCCCGCCGCTCCACGGCATCTGGCCCAGCACCTCGAAGTGTTCCGCCGACGCAATCCGGACCTCCTCCAGCAGCGCGGCCCGGTCTGCCGCCGTTTTGACCGCCCCACCGGACCCCGCCAGATCGCACCCGCACCGGCTGCAGAACCGGGCAAAATCCCTGAGCCGGGCCCGGCAGGTGGGGCACCGGCCCTCGCCTAACGCCACGCCGTGGTCCAGTTCCTTGGCGATCTCGAGCCCGAAGACCGGCTCGCCGTTCTCGACCCGGTCCTGCTTCAGCCGGAGCGCCACCAGCCCGCCGCCGCTCTGATCCCGCGCCAGAAACCAGACATCGATGTCCGATCGCCGGCCCAATTCGCCAAAGACCTCGAAGCCCTCGGCGGTTTCGCGAACCTGGGCGAGCAATTCCTCGGCAGACTTGCCACTCATCGCAGCACCGCCCAGCGGCCGGCGGTCCGGCCCACGAACATCGGCATCGAGAAAGAATTGGCCTCCTCGTCGGTGATGCTCCGGACCAGCGGGTCCCAGTCCTTCCCGACACACTCGATCATCCGGCCGCCGGCCACGAGGCGGAGATCCCAGAGATCGCGCGGAATCGGCGGGAATTTCCAGTGCGCCGCGTTCCGGCTGTGATCGACCACTGCCCGGAGGATCGTGACGCCCTGATCGGGCGAGTCGCCAAAGGCCCGGGCAATCTCCTGCAGGCTTCGGGCGCCAAGTTCAAAGAACGGCCGCGCGTCCCCGGCGTGGAGACCCGAACGAATGGCCTCGACCAGATTGGCCACCCGCTCGGTGGTTTCATCGTTGAGCTCGAGGACCTCGGCGCTTTGCCAGTTCCACGGGCCGAGGGGCATGGCCACCTTCGCCTCGGCGGTGACGGACTGGGGAAACTGCTCGGGCTCGTTGTCCGCCCGCCCTGCCCAGGCGATCGTGGCCAGGACGTCACCGCTCCCGTCGCCCGTCACGGCCCCCGCCGCGTACCGAACCAGCGACACGGTCGCGGTCGCCCCGCCGGATCGGACCGGCTCCTTGGCGGGCGTCGTGGCCTCTGCCGGCGTTGGCCCGGGATTCACGATCAGCCCCAAGGCATTGGCGCCTTTGACAAGGTACTGATTCACGGGGACCACCATGGCCCGGGCCTGCTCGTGACCAACCCGGCCAACGGGAATCTCGTTGACAGACAGTTCGGCCACGCAGCCGAACACCTTCGCCTCGACCACAATCCAGTCGCTCGCCATATCCTCTCGCTTGAGCCCTCAGTCGAGGTCGACCGGCTCCTTCAATTCGATCTTCTTGGTGCCCGAGTACTTGCCGTAGAACAACTTGTACAACGCCACGAAATAGATCCCATCCTTGCAGCCATGCTTGAAATTCACGTCCCACTTGTCCCGCTTGGCGTCAGGATCGGGCGCCAGGATGTTCCACTGCAGCGTGTACGGCGCCTTGACCCAGGACTTGGCCTGGCAGAAGTTGGCGTTCCCGATCACCAGGTCGACCCCCAACTCGAGACTCGCGGTGGTCGAGGCTTTCTGTTCGGTCGGTCGCTTGTCGCTGACCCAAGTCCACTCGGCGTCGGCCTTGCCGCCGACCTCGAGATAGATCACCGCCCGGAAGTACACCAGACTCGGCACCACGGTCCCTTCGACCCCGGCCCGGATCCCGACCTTCACCTCGACCAGAGTTCCGGACAGCTTGATCTGGTAGAGCCAGTTGATGTCGTTGACCTTCGGCTTCGACATCCAGCCCCACTCGGCCTCGATCGACACCTTGAGCAGCGAGATGTCGGCGCTGACCCAGAAACCCCATTGGGGCTGGAGGTTGCCGAGCTCCGAAAACCATTTGACGGCTTCGGTGGCCGAAAACAGCACGGCGGTCACCAGATCGCTCACCAGCGGATGGCTCTGGCCGTTCCGGCTGAAGCTCACCATCGGCTCGGCGCCGTATTCGCCCTCGAAGAGGCTGGCAAACACCGTCTCGGTGCCGCTGGCGGAGGTGGTTTCCTTGTGCGACGTCGAGTCGCCGATCAGGCCGCTGGTGCCCGACGACTTGGTGATCGCCTCGCCTTTGACGTAGTCGCCATTGACGCCGTAGCTGAAGCCCTTGATAGCCGGGATGTTGAGCTTGAGCTTGTAACGGTCGCCGGGGAAGACCGCCAAGGTGGTCTTCGACTGAACCGGAGCGCCGTCGTCGTCGCAGTGATCGGTATAGAGGTCCCAGTACGACGGCGCCACCGCCCGCTTGGTGATTCCGTTGAAGAGCTCGGCCATGGTGTAGCCGAGCTTCTTGAGCCAGCGGGTCGACCCCTGGGGCGGGTTCAGGTTCCAGGGGAAATCGGGACCCCAGATCAGGAACCGGCCGCTCTTGAGGACGCCCTTGGCGTCCACCACCTTGTTCCCGCCGCCGGTTTGCACCACCAGCGCTGGATGAGTGGCCTCCGTGCCGGGCGGCACGACATGGCTCACCCCATCAAGGTCCACCTCGAGCCAGGTCGGCATCACCCCGTCATTGAAGGCGCCGGCCGGCGGATTGAACGGAAGCGGCGTAAGCGATGCCGGCTCCTTCTTGAACAGATCGCCCTTGCGAGGCGCCACCAGCTGGAGCGGTTCGCCGTCCTTCAACCCAATCCCGCTGCCGCCGCCCCCCTTCTTCAGCAGGAAGGTCCGGCCGGGCTCGTCCTTGAGCCCCATCGCGCCCTGCTTGCCGATGATCTCCTTGACCGTGATTTGCTTGAGTTGGCAGGTCAGGAGGACGAGTTCGATGGTGCGTTCGGGATTGTCGGGCGCTTTGACGTCGAGAGTGATTGGCTGGTAGGCCTGATAGTGCCCCACGTCCGGGCCGAGATCGAGCTCGACGGTGTAGTTCCCGGGGCGGACCGCCTCGAACCGGGCAATCCCGGTCTTGGAATCGGTGACGGCCGCCAGCTCGTCGCCCTTGGCGGGCTTCAGGCGCACCGGCAGACCACCGAACGGCCTCGACGCGGCCTTCTTCCCGGACTGGTCGGCCGGGGGTGATTTGACGACCTTGATGGCCTGGACGCCAAGCGGCGGGATGAGCAGGTCGAGTGACTTGGTTTCCCCGGCTTTGACCTCAACTCCCGACACGGGGAGCGGTGACCGGTACTGGAACGCGAGCGCCTCATCGACCTCGGCCGATACCGTGTAGGCGGCGCCCCGCACCGCCGTGAAGGTGGCGGCGCCATCCTTGGCCGAGACCGCCCGGAGTGCGGACCCGCCCGCGGCGGGATTGAGGGCCACCTTCACTCCAGCGAGGCCCTTCCCGGTTTTCTCGTCCTTGGCCATCACCTTGACGATCGCGAGCGGCTCGACTTCGACGGTCACCTCGGCGGTCGAACTGGTGGCGAGCACGACGATACATCCGGGCGGGGGCAGATACTTGTTGATGTCGGCGTCGGCCAGCGCCACCGACACCGAATACTCCGCCGGGGCGATCTTCTCGAACGTCGCCTTTCCGCTTCCGTCAACCTTCTTCGGTTCGAGTCCCGAGAGCGTGACCATGGCGCCGCCAACCGCTTTGTGGTTGTCGGCCCGCTGCA
>JAYUZK010000018.1:0-2781 GCA_043751835.1 Gemmatimonadota bacterium
TCGAATGCGCCGATCACGGGGTCAAGGGCATCGTCGTCATCTCGGCTGGATTCAGGGAGATCGGCGGGGAGGGCGTGGAGCGCGAGCAGCGGCTCACCCGGTTCATCCGGGACCGCGGCATCCGGATGGTGGGGCCCAACTGCATGGGTGTGCTGAACGCCGACCCAGCCGTCTCGATGAACGGCACGTTCTATCCTAATCTCCCGCCGTTCGGCCGAGCCGCGTTCGTGTCGCAGTCCGGGGCGATGGGACTCTCGGTGCTCGACTACGCCCGCGAATACGGAATCGGGATCTCGCAGTTCGTCTCGGTCGGCAACAAGCCCGACGTATCGGGCAACGATCTGCTCGAGGCCTGGGAGCATGATCCGGGCGTGGATGTGATTCTGATGTACGTCGAGAGTTTCGGGAATCCGCGCCGGTTCAAGGAGATCGCGTCGCGGATCACCCGGACCAAGCCGATCATCGTGGTGAAGTCCGGCAGCTCGCGGGTCGGGGCGCGGGCGGCATCATCCCATACCGGGGCCCTCGCGGCGAGCGATACGGCCGTGGATGCCATGTTGGCGCAGGCCGGGGTCCTCCGGGCCGGCACGGTCGAGGAACTGTTCGACTACGCCATGGCCTTTTCCGGCCAGGCCGCTCCCCGGTCCCGCCGGACGGCGGTGCTGACCAACGCCGGCGGGCCCGGTATCATCGCCGCCGACGCGCTGGAGCGGGCCGGGATCGAGATTCCCGAACTCTCACCAACGACGGTGGAGCAGCTCCGGCCGCTGTTTCCCGAGTATGCGTCGATCCGGAATCCGCTCGACATGATCGCCTCGGCGACGCCCTCGGGGTACCGCGCCGCCCTGACGGCGCTGCTCTCCGACCCGGCCGTGGACTCGGCGGTGGCGATCTTCGTCCCACCGTTAGGCGTGAGCCAGGGCGACGTCTCGGAGGCCATCTCCCAGGCCGCGCTGACCCGGCGAGACAAGCCGGTGCTCGCGGTTCTGATGGGCCACGAAGGGCTCCCGCAGGGGAAGGCGGGGCTCCACGACGCCCGGATCCCGGCGTACATCTTCCCCGAGTCGGCGGCGCGGGCCTTGGCGGTGCTCTGCCGGCAACGGGAGTGGAGCGAACGGCCGGCGCTGGTGCTGGAGCGGCTTCCAGTGGACCAGAACCGGGCCCGCGCCATCCTGGCGAAGTGCCGACGCTCGGGCGGCGGCAAGCTCGAGGAGCAGGGCGCCCTCGATCTGCTCGAGGCGTACGGGATCCCGACCGCCCGAGCCGGGCTGGCCCGATCCGCCGACGAGGCGGGGGCCATTGCCGAAGCCCTCGGCGGAGCGGTGGCCATGAAGGTGGTGGCCCCGGCCGTCATTCATAAGACCGACGTCGGTGGCGTCGTCCTCGGACTCCGTGGCGCCGATGCGGCCCGGGCCGCGTACGCCCGGATCGTCGAGTCGGTAACCCAGCGGGTCCCTGGCGCCACCATTACCGGGGTGCTGGTGCAGGCGATGGCGCCCTCGGGGCGGGAGACGATCGTTGGCGGGAGCCGCGACCCCTCGTTCGGACCGATGCTGATGTTCGGCCTCGGCGGCATCTTCGTGGAGGTGTGGCGCGATGTGGTGTTCCGGATGGCGCCGGTGGCCCGCTCGGAGGCGCGCGAGATGATCGAGGGGATCAAGGCGGTCAAGCTGCTGGCCGGGGTGCGGGGGCAGGCCGCGGTGGACTACCGGGCCCTCGAAGACGTGCTGCTCCGGGTGTCACAACTCCTGAAAGATTTTCCCGAGATCAGCGAACTCGACATCAATCCGCTGATGGCCTACCCCGACGGCGCCATGGCGGCCGACGCCCGGGTCGTGGTCGCCTCCGCCTAACGGCTGGCCCGCCAGACCCACCAGATGATGAGCGGCTGCAGCGGGAGCCGGAGCCAGAGCAGAATCTCCTTCGAGAACGGCGCCCCGTCCGCCCGGGCGTTCAGGAGCATCTGGAGGTTCGCCGGAAACACCGCGACCAGCAGCATGATCAGCCCAATGCCCGCCGCCCGGCGGAACCGCGGCACCAGCAGGCCCAGCCCCCCCGCGGCCTCCGCCACGCCGCTCGCATACCCCGTCGCCAGCGGGGCCGGGATCCACGGCGGCATCATCGCCAGGTAGAACTCCGGCATCACCAAGTGGCCCACGCCCGCGGCCATGAAGAAGAGGGCGCAGAGCGCCCGTCCGATCGTCAGGTCACCCAATCAGCAACTCCTCGGCGGCCCGAACGCCATGATCGATGGCGGCGTCGGTGTAGGAATAGGCTCCGGCGTCGGCGTTGGCGATGGTGATCCGGCCGAACTGCCGACGGGCCACTTCGCACGGCTGCTCGCCGCGGTTGAGCCAGAAATCGTCGAACAGCGAGTTGTACTGGTAGGCGTATCCATGGGGCCAGCGGTTGACCGTGATGCCGAGAATGTCCCGGCCGGGGTCAAATCCGCCGGAGCCGAGCACCCGCGCCAACTGGTCGCGAATATTCGTCTCGATCGTGGCGAACGACGTGGTGAACAACTCGGTCCGGCCGACCCGGTGCTGCTCCTTGATCGGGAGACCCGGCTTGCAGGCGGACTTGTTGAGATGGAGCACGATCGGCTCCTCCGGGCGCCGGCTGTGGTAATACGGGCCGACGCTGACCGGGAAATCGAGACTGATGCTGGTATGGAAGAACCCCGGCGTCTGGACGCTGCTCACGCCGAGGCGCTGGAATGCGGTCCAGTTCCGGATGAATACGTTGGTGTAGACCAGCGGAACCTTGATCGCGAACGCGAGC
>JAYUZK010000019.1:0-9597 GCA_043751835.1 Gemmatimonadota bacterium
AAGTCCGCCATGCCGTGCTACGGCGTCCAGGCGCCCCGCCTCCGGGAAATCTGCGCCGAAGCCTTCGGGCGCTTTCCCATCAGCATGGCCGCCGACTGGCGGCGGGCCGTCACGGAACTATGGGACAACGCTACCTATCGGGAAGAGCGCTACGCCGCGATCGAACTCGCGGCTCACCCGCCCTACCAACGGTTCATTTCCCTGGCGCTGCTGCCGGTCTACCGGCGCATGATCCAGGAAGGGGCCTGGTGGGACCTGGTCGATCCGCTGGCTCACCGCGTGGCCCTCCTGCTCGCGACCTATCCGGACCGGATCAAGCCGACGCTCCGGGCCTGGGCCCGGTACGACAATATCTGGCTCCGGCGGGTCGCCATCATCAGCCAGATCGGGTTCAAGGATCAGACCGACCCGGGACTCCTCCACGATTGCATCGCGCCCTCGATCAACTCGACCGAGTTCTTTGTCCGCAAGGCGATCGGCTGGGCGCTCCGTGAACTCGCCAAGACGGACCCGGTTGAGGTGACGCGGTACCTCGCGGCCGAAGGCGCAGGACTCTCCCCGCTGTCCAAGCGGGAAGCCATGAAGGGCGTAACCCAGATCTCACAACGTGGCGCGGCCAAGCGCCCAGTCAGGAGAGCCAAATGAAACGACGAGACTTTTTCGGCCTCACGCTGGCCGGCGGCTTGACCGCCACCTCCCGGCCGGCCCCCGCACGCCCGGCCCGTCAGGCGTTCGAACTCGAAGAGACCACGGTCGCCGCGCTGCAGGAGGGCATGCAGTCCGGGCACAACACCGCCCGACGGCTCACCGAGCTGTACCTCGATCGGATCGAGGCCGTCGACCGCCGGGGGCCGAAGGTGAACTCGGTCATCGAGGTGAATCCGGACGCCCTCCAGATCGCCGAGGGACTCGACCGGGAACGGGCGGCGGGACGGGTCCGCGGCCCGCTCCACGGCATCCCGATCCTCTTGAAGGACAACATCGACACCGCCGACCGGATGCAGACCACCGCCGGGTCGCTCGCCCTCGAGGGCTCGATCGCGCCGCGTGACGCATTTATCGTCAGCCGGCTCCGGGAGGCCGGCGCCGTGATCCTCGGAAAGACCAACCTGAGCGAATGGGCCAATTTCCGCTCGAGCCACTCGTCGAGCGGCTGGTCCGGCCGGGGCGGACAGACCCGCAACCCCTATGTCCTCGACCGCAATCCCTGCGGGTCGAGCGCCGGCTCGGGCGCGGCCGGATCAGCCAACCTTGCGGCGATCACGATCGGCACCGAAACCGATGGCTCGATCGTCTGTCCGTCGTCGTCCAACGGGCTCGTCGGCATGAAACCCACGGTCGGCCTCTGGAGCCGGTCCGGCATCATTCCGATTTCCTCGACCCAGGACACGGCGGGCCCAATGTGCCGGACGGTCGCCGACGCCGCGACCCTCCTCGGGCCCCTGACCGGCGCCGACCCGCGGGACGCCGCCACCCGGGGAAGCCAAGGCCACGCGCTCGCCGACTACCGCCGATTCCTCGACGCCGGAGCCCTCAAAGGCGCCCGCCTCGGCGTGATGCGAAAGCACATGGGCGTGAGCCCCAAGACCGAGGCGGTCTACGACGAAGCACTGAAAGCCCTCACCGCCGCCGGCGCCGTGCTGGTGGACCCGGTGGACTTCGCCGACCCCGGCCCTCTGAGCGCGGCCGAGTGGCAGGTGCTCGCCTACGAGTTCAAGGAAGGCATCCAGGCCTATCTAACATCGTTAGGCGGCCGGGTGCCGCATCGAACCCTCGCCGATCTGATCCGGTTCAACGAGGAACATCGGGACCGGGAAATGCCGTACTTCGGGCAGGAGACCTTCCTGCTCGCCGAGAAACTGGGCTCCACGGCCAGCTCCAAGTACCGGACCTTGCTCACCACCTGCCGACGGCTGGCCCGGACCGAGGGTCTCGACGCCCGGCTCACCGGGCATCGCCTCGACGCCATCGTGAGCGTCACGAGTGGTCCCGCGTGGCCGATCGATCTCGCCAACGGAGACCGGTTCACCGGCGGCAGTTCGACCTATGCGGCCGTGGCCGGTTACCCGTCGATCACCGTCCCGATGGGGCAGGTTCACGGGCTGCCCGTCGGCCTGTTATTGTCGGGCCGGGCCTGGAGCGAGGGTCGGCTGATCGGGCTGGCCTATGGGTTCGAGCAGGCCACCAAGGCCCGGAAGGCGCCGACCTTCCGAGCCACGATCGCCTGAGAATCATGCCGATCGCCCGCATCGCCCGAATCATCAGCGTTGTCGCGGCCGGCTGGGTCGCAGTCGCCGCCGGCCAGACCCAGCCGGTCGGACACTTGTCGAATGACGGCGTCGGCCGGGCCGCGTCGCTGGTGGATTCCGTCTTCATCGCCCGGACCAAGGCGGATGGCCGCATCGAGGGCGGCGACTGGGCCTCTTATCTCCTGGCGCGGCTCGGAGCCGGCCGCATTCGCGACAGCCTCGGCATCGAGGTCGCGATCGACTCCGCTCACATCGAGGTCCGCGGCCGGCTCCAGGATATCCCGCCGGAAGCCCGCGCCCTGCTCGGTCCGGTGGCCCGGATGGTCGATTCGAACACGGTCGTGATCGCCGACGTCGTGATGGAGCGCACCGGACGCGAGGTCGTCCGGTTCTGGCTTCGCCGACTGCGAGTCAATGGGTTCCCGTTTCCCGAGTTTCTCCTCGGCTCCATGATGGCCTCGGTCGGCCGGCAGTACCCCGCGCTCACGGCCTCCGGCCGGGATCTCTATGTCCAGGTTCCGCCCGACGGACGGCTGACCCTCGGGGACGGCACCGTCCTGATCGGGATCTCGCCCTGATGACGACCGACCTCCGGTACCCGATCGGACCCTTTGTCTTCCCCGATGCGTTCGGCCCCGAGGCCCGGGCCGAGGCCATCGCCCGCATCAAGACAGCGCCGGCCAGGTTCCGGGCCGCCGTTGCCGGCCTCGACGACCCAGCCCTCGATACCCCTTACCGGCCCGGTGGCTGGACGGTGCGGCAAGTGGTCCACCATGTTGCCGACAGTCACATGAACGCCTACGTGCGCTGCAAGCTGGCGCTGACCGAGGACCATCCCACCATCCGGCCCTATGCCGAAGCGAAGTGGGCCGAGTTGCCCGATTCAATGGGTCCGGTGGCAGGGTCACTTGCCTTGCTGGATCGGCTCCACCAGCGGTGGATGGCGTTGTTTGACGCGCTCACACCGGCCGATTTTGCTCGGACGATGTATCACCCCGACGGCCGGATCTCGATCAGCCTCGATCGGATGGCCGCCACGTACGCCTGGCATGGCGACCATCATCTCGCTCACATCACCGAGCTTCGGCGCCGGCAAGCCTGGTAGATCGGATGTCGAAGACCCGCTGGGCGTCCCTCGGTCTGGCATTGGTCGCCGGAGCCGCGATTCTGCTTGGCGGCGATTGGGGCGGGCCGGTCGCCACCTATCTGCCCTGCCGGCGGAATTGGGGATGGCTCCCATCCTACCAACTCCGCGCCAGCCCCATTCACTCGGCCACGGCCATTCTGGGGTCGAGCCGGCTCAAGATCTGTTATGGCGCCCCCGGTGCCCGGGGTCGAAAGATGCTCGGCGGGTCGCCGGTTCCATTCGGACGACTCTGGCGAACCGGGGCCAACGAGCCCACTACCCTCCGAATCGGGGGCGCGGTTACCATCGCCGGCATCCTGGTCGGGCCCGGCCGGGTATCACTCTACACGGTGCCCGGACCCGAAACCTGGGAGCTCATCGTCAATCGATCCACGGGTCAGTGGGGTCTCGAGTCCGAGTACACCCCGGGCGTCGCTGCCGAAGAAATCGGTCGGGTGATCCTGCCGAGCGAACGAGTTACGGACTTCAGCGAGCAGCTGCGCTTTGAGTTCGAGCCAGGGGCCACGCCGGACGCGAGTACCCTCGTGCTGCGGTGGGAAACCACCCGGATCCGAATCCCGATCGCCTTAGCGCACTGACGGCCCCGGGGCCGGCTGGACGCAAAATCCAAAGAACCTCCCTCTGAATTGGTCAACCAATGGCCGGACCAGATTCGAGCGTCCGACCGTGCAGATGTTCCCACGATGCCTCTCAGTTGTTCGACATCACGACAACACACTGACTTTATTGTGTTTTGTTAACTATTTGTCAAGATGTTGTATTACAGTTACTTAAGCGCATGAATCACTAGGCAATATAAAAAGGAGTATTAAAGACAACGTCGTCAATATAGTGATACATAATAATTAACATAATACTTACCTCGCGCCATTCGCCTCATTTCTTGAAAAAATCAAGCCCAAGATATGCAATGCTTGGCTGGCGATAGCCCCAGTCCTCCAAGCATGTCCTGGATCAGGCGAGGTCCTTTCGACGATGGCAGCAGAGGCGCGAACCGAAGCGACACCTCCGAAGGGCGCGAAGTCGGGACCCGCGCGACCTGGGATCACCCGCCGCCGGCTCCAGTTGCGGACCCTCCGCGACCGGGCCCTCGCGGTGGTGGTCGCCACCGGCGGCGTCGTCGCGCTCGGCGGCGCGTTGCTGCTGGGTCGAGCGACCCTCGCCGTTCGCGATCTCGAAAGCAACCAATACGCCGGAATGGCCTCCGAAACCCGGATCCGATTCGAGCGAATGGCCAATCGCGACCGGGTCCGACTGATCGAGGCCGCCTACTCCGATCCGTTCTATGAGCAGGTCGGCCGAGGACCGGCAGCGCCCGACTCGATGATCCGGCCGTCCTTCGGCGAACGGTTCCCGGCGCAGTTCGGGGACCGTTTCATTGCCGTCTACGACCTTGCCGGGAAGGCCTTGTATCGCTGGGCCGACGAGTCCCTCCCCAATGTCGAGCCGCTCGTCGCCACCAACGCCTTGTTCCGGATGCTCGACAATCGGGAACCCACCATCGGACTGATCCGGAACGGAAACGACCTCTACTGGGTCGGCGGCGCTCCGGTCCTGCCGACCAACTTCACCGATCAATCCCAGCCAATTCGAGGATATGTCGTGGTGGCCAAGCGGTTCCCCGCGGCGGCCGTGGCTCCGGGCAGCGGAGATCGCGCGGCGCGGCTCGAACTCACCGCCTTGGTCGGCTCCGGAAGTCCGCTTCAAACCCGGGTCGACGGAGGCGCCAGCCGTGACAGCGTTCGGGTTACGTTTTCGCTCCCCGACATCCTCGCCCGGCAAACGACCCTCGCCACGTTGACGACGGGCCGGGGCGAGTACCGGACCATCGAATCGACCCTCCGCTGGCTCATGCTTGCCGCCCTCCTCGGCGCGGCCGGCATCGCCGTAACGCTGTTTGTAGTGGCCGGCCGGTGGCTCGTCGCTCCGGTGTCCCGCCTCGCGGCGGCCATGGTCCCATCGCAGAATAGCCCGTTCCCGTCGTTGATCGGTTCGGTCTCCACCGCGAAGGAATGGAATCGGCTGACCAGCGCGATCAACCGATTGCTGACCCACAACCGCGGCAGTCAGGAGCGACTCGACCGGCTCACCGGCGTCACCGGCGACGGCGCGTTCGAGCGGGACCTGGCGTCGGGAGAGTTGACCCTGACACCCCGCTTCCGGCACCTGCTTGGCCTTTCAGGGCAGGAACCCCAACCGATCGCCGCACTCGGGGAAAAGCTCGCAGCGGACGATGCCGCCGCGGCGCTGCTCGCCTGGCTCGTTGCCGATCTGCCGGAACCCCGGATTGTCACCCTGGACGTCGGCCTCCGGGCCAACCCCGCGACCCGACTGCGGTTCGAAGCCAGCGTGACCACCGACGCCGGCGGCGCACCGAATCGGATCGTCGGACGGGTTCTCGATCTCGGACCGGAGCTGGCCGCGCGGGAGACGCTGGCCAAGGCCGTCGACGAGCGGGAAACCGCGCGCGCCGCGCGGGGCCGTTTCCTCACGGCGATTGCAGACGCCTGGCCGATCGATCCGGTTCGCCGCACCGAAACCGTCGAATATCTCAAGACTATTGGTTCCGGACTCGAAGGCAGCCTTCGGGCAACGCCTGAACCCTTCAACCTCTACGCCCTGCTTCAGAGTCTTTCAACGATCGAGCCGGGGGCCGATGTTCAAATCGTGCCCGGCGTGCCCGAGCGCGTGCTGGGCGATCCCGGTCTGCTTCGTCAGGCCCTCGTCGCGCTCCTCGGAACCACCGACCGGCTGACCCGGGCAGTGCTCCGGGCCAACCAGCCGGGTCGCCTCCAGCCCAATCAGGTTCGGATCTCGGTGGAGGACCGCCGAGCCGTCACCACTGCCGAGGCCTCGGCGATCGGGCTGGCGCTCGAGACCGGTGAGACCGATGGCAGCGAGGCATCGCTCGGTTGGCCGGCCGTTCATTTTCTCGCTGCGGCCCTCGGCGGAACGGCGGGCTTCAGCCTCGACGGCGACCTCGCCATCCGCTCGGTCGTCCTCCCGCTTGCCGAAGTGCCGGCATCCACCCGACCGGACTCGGAGCCCACCGACCCCGGCATTGCCGACCCCATGGCGTGGACGGACACGCCGGACGCCACCTTCGAGGCACCCGAGACCGCGAGCGGCCGATCCACTCCACCTGACCAGACCTTCCAGCTGGTGGCCGACGCAACGGTGACGATCGATCTCGATCGAACCACGGCTGGTCCCGGCGCTCCCTTGGGCGATCAGTTTGCGGCGGCTCTCGCGGCCGGAACCGATGACGCGCTGCGGAGCGCCCGAATTGCCCTGGACGAGGTGCCGGCTCGCCTCTCCCAACTGCGTGGCGGAATCCAGGCCGGCGAGGCGAGCACCGCGGTCGAGAACGCCGTCGCCGTAGACCGGGTAGCGGCCCTCCTCGGCGCCACCGACCTGGCTCGTTACTGCCGTGATCTGATCGAGGCCGCCGAACAGTCCTATCTCGACACCGCCGGCCACCTGCTCGCCGGGCTGGAAAGCTCCTGGGCCCGCACCGCCGATGCGCTACGGCCGTCGACTCCCGCGCCGGCGCCGGTCACCGAACCCGCGGCCATCGACCCGGCCACGCTCGAACAACTCACGGCGTCGCTGGGGGAGGGCGGACTCGGCGCCCAGCTGGTGACGCTCTTCCTGGCCGAAGCGCCGGGACGGATCGAGGCGATCGAGCGAGCGGCGAGGTCGGGTAACATCGCCGAGATCGGGGCCGTAGCCGACGACCTCAAGGGAATCTGCGGACTCGTCGGCGCGGAGCCGATGGCGCGCCTGTGCGACCTGGTCCGGTCGGCCGACGGCATCGGTGCCGAAGCCGCGACCGGAACTTTGCGAACCGAATGGGAGCGAACCCAGCGGGTGTTGGATCAACTCATGAGCGCCCGGATTGGCGCCTGACGGAAGCAGACCACCATGACTGACATCGAACGCGACATGACGCCACCCTCTCATGGTCCGGGATCGCCCGCGGAACGGCCTGGCGTAACGGACTATCTGCTGGCGATGGGCCACGAGTTGCGGGCGCCCTTGAATGGCGTCATCGGCATGTCCGGACTGCTGCTCGACGGCGACCTTACCGCCCAGCAGCGCCAGTACGTCAAGAGCGTTCATTCGGCCGGTGAGAGCCTCGGCGCGATCCTCAACGACATTCTCGACCTCGCCCGCGTCACGACGTCCCGATTGATCGTCGAGCCGATTCCCTTCGATCTCAAATCGATGATCGAGGAAACCGCCAGCGTCCTGGCACCGCGCGCCGCCGAGCGGGGGCTCGCCCTCCGGGTCGACCTCCGGCCCGAGTTGCCCCGTTACGTGATCGGCGATCCCGGGCGGACCCGCCAGGTTCTCGGGAACCTCGTCGGCCACGCCGTGAACGGCACCAGTCAGGGCGAAATCGTCATTCGCGTTCAGGGGGACGGCGACCACGGCGAGCACGCCTGGGTTCGGTTCGTGGTGGAAGACACCGGCATCGGGATCTCCGCCGAAAGATTGCAGCGGGTGTTCGACGATTACGTCCAGGTCGATGCCTCGCCCTATCGATCGTTCGGCGTCACCGGGCTCGGCCTCCGTCTCTCGGCTGAACTGGTCCGACTGATGGGCGGCGACATCGGAGCCGAAAGCACGCCGGGCAAGGGAAGCCGGTTCTGGTTCACTCTCCCCCTCGTGGTCGCGGAACCGGCGAGCACCGACGCGCCCGCGCCGACGACTGGCACCAGCAGCGGGCGGGCCCTGATCGTCGACCCTGACGCGGGAAGTCGGTCGCGCTTCATCGAGCAGTTCGACGCGGCGGGCTGGGATGTCGCGTTCGTGGAGGATGTCGATCGCGTGGTGAATGAGCTGCGCGAAGGCGCCGCGATCGGGAACCCGTACAGCATCTGCGTGTTCTCCCACTACGCGGTCCGACCCATCCACGTCGAGATCGCCACCCGGCTGAAGGCCGATCAGGGGCTCGCCAAAATCGCGCTCGTGATGATCACGGCCGTTGGCAGCCCGGGCGAGGGCAAGAAACTCTGGCACGCCGGATTCGCCGCCTACCTGCGGCGGCCGGTCGCGGGCGAGGAAGTTCACGAAACGCTCCAGGCCCTGGACCAGGCCGGACCGGATGGCAGGCCGGGCAGCCTCGTCACCCGGCATTCGCTGGCCGAAGCCCGAAACGCCCAGTCCTTCGAGGTCGACGGCATCGACCGGATGCTGGCGAGTCTTGGCACGGCCGAGGGAACCCGCCGCACATTGCTGATCCCCGTCAGCGAGATGGCCGGCGTGTCGGAGCTGTTCGATCAGCGGGGGCTGGCTGCCGATACGGCCTCGAGTCTCGGGCACGCGCTCAGTCTCCTCGGCGATTGCCGATACGAATGCGTCGTCTTTGACGTTCGGGGCCGGGCCGACCTCCTCGGCGACCTCACCGCCATTCGCGAACGGCTGGGGGCAGGGGGAGCGATTCCGGTCGTGGCCGTTGCGGACGCCACCACGGATCCGGACGCCTTGATCGGCATCGGTCTCGACGAAATCTGGACGGCCCCGGTGGGCGCCGAGCAGCTCGACCGCGCCCTGGCCCGGTGGCAGCGCGGTGAAGTGGATGCCCCGATCGCCCTGGCACCGGCGCCCCAGTGGTACACCGCCGTCCCCCTGTTCGCGGCCCCGAAGGCAGTCCCGCTTCCCGTCGTGGAACCGCCACCACCGGCATCCGACATGCCGTTCGCGTCCTCAGTCGAGGAAGCACCGAGTGACGTCGAAGGCCTGACGGACGCCCAGTGGGAGCTCCACACCCCGGTAGCCGTGGTCGACGGCTTCGTCGCGACCGAGCAGGACCACCCGCCGCCGGCCGCGGATGCGATCGTCGAGGCCGTCGAGCTCGCGCCTCCTTCGGTCGACGTGATCCCGACCGAGGAGTCTGCGGTGGAGTCCATCATCGAACCGGTGGAGCTCGATTCACCGATCCCCATCGCCCACGTCGAGGTGGGTATCGAGGCAACGACGCTCGGCATCGGCTTCGCGCCCCCAGTGGAAGGGGAGCCGGGGCTCGGACTCGTTGGCAACGAGCATCCCGATGAAACCGGCGCCCCCGAGCTGGAGGCGATGGCCGCAGCGTCCACGATCGAACTCGATCAGGCCCTCGACATCATCAGCCCGGCCCTCCTGGAGCAGGCGCACACGGGTGGAGGGTTCTTCACGCAGTACCAGGTCGCGAGTTTT
>JAYUZK010000020.1:0-4817 GCA_043751835.1 Gemmatimonadota bacterium
CCGCCCGTCACCGCCGGACCGATGTTCCGGAACTTGAGGCCGCCGAGGACCGTGCTGGTAAGCTTCGAGGCGGTATCCGGCGTTGGGCCGGTGATGGCCTTCTTCTGGGCCACCGTGACGGCCGGGACGAAGGCAAGCGAGCAGAGCAGGGCGGCGAGGCGCATGGGGGTCCAAGGGAGATGACGGAAGAGGGAAGCTAGCGCCGGGGGAGCCCCCCGGGGATTGCCACCGGGCCGTTTCGGTCGTAAATACCTGTCACCCTTGTCCCATTTCCATCACGCCGGAGCATCCGATGGCCGAGCAACAAGATTACGGCAACCACGCGCGCTTCGTCCCCATGTATCACTGGGTGACGTTTCTGATGATCCTGGCAGTAGTGGGATGGTCCCTGAAGCAGGTGGTCACGGCGTTCTCGGTGGCGTCGCTGATGCAGCTGATGACCGGGCTGGCGCTCTTCTTCACCACCTTCTACGCCCGGGCTTTCGCCGTCGGGGCGCAGGATCGCGTGATCAGGGTGGAGGAGCGGGAGCGGATGGGCCGGCTGCTGCCCGACGACCTGAAAGCCCGTCTCGGTGAGCTCCGGCTGCTCCAGTTCGTGGAGCTCCGATTTGCCTCGGACGGGGAACTCGCCGATCTGGTTCGCCGGACCCTGGCCGGTGAATTCCCCAAGCGCAACGACATCAAGAAAGCCATCAAGAACTGGCGCCCGGACTTCGAGCGGGTCTAGTCCCGCTTCTCGGCTGAGTCGGCCGGTGCGGGCGCCGCGGTCCGGGCCCGCACCGAGTCGATCACCTCGCGCACCGCGCGGATCACCACATCCGGGCGGTCGAGCTGGATGTAGTGAGTGGCATCCGGGACCAGTTCATGCCGGCTCCGGCTGGACCAGGACGCCTCCTCGTCGTGCATCGTCTTCCATTCCGCCTGAAACTTCTTCGCCGTCTCCTCGGTGATCCCCATCCCCTTCCGGGTATTCGAGTCCATCGGCGCCATCGCGGTGAGCACCACCACCGGCCGGTCTCCCAGGGTCCGGAAGGTCCCGGCCTCGGCGAAGATCGCATCGAGCGACTCCATCTCCATCAGCATCTGTCCCAGCGACCGGGGGAGGTAAGCCTGCAACGCGAGCACCCGCTCGTTCGGCACCTTCGCCATCTTCACATTGCCGGACATGGCCCGGACGATCCCGGTCCATGACAGCCCGGCCGCGAGTTTCATGAGCCCCATCCCGGGCGCTTCCAGCTTCCTGCCGACGACGGCCTTCATGCGCCCGACCTGCTCGGGATGCGAGGCGTCGACGAACACGAGACCCGCCACGTCCGACCCGTAGCGCTTGGTGTACGACATGATGTACGGGCCGCCCAACGAGTGGCCCACCAGCACGTACGGCCCCTTCTCGCCGGCCGCCGTGAGCAGCGTGTGGAGATCGTTGGCCACCGTGCCGGCGTTGTGCGGCGCCGGGGACGGCTCGCTCCAGACGATCCCGGCCCGGTTGTAGGCGCAGGCCCGGGTGTTGAGCGCGACCGAGTCGTGCACGAGGCTCCACCCGATTTCGCCGCCGAGGTCGAGGCCGGCCTCGAAGATGACGGTGGGCGATCCGGTGCCGCGGCAGTCGATCGACATCTTCCGCCCGCCGATGTCCACCAGTTTCCCGGGCGTAGGATACTGAGCCAGCGTGCTCCGCCAGCTGACGGCCTCCCAGATGGTCCCGACAATGCCGGCGACGAGAATCAGGCCAACGAGGCCCAGGACGATCCGCTTGACCCAGCGGAGGACGGGAGAACGCGTGGGGGCGGAGGTCATCGGCCTGCCCCTGCGGTGGCGAAGGTTACCAGCGATTCATGCCCGTCCGCGCCGACGCTGGCGAGTCCGAACAGGTGATCGTCGATCAGAATGCCCTCGAGCGTGAACTGCAGCACGTTGCCGACGTAACGGCTCCGGCTCCAGAGCGGATCGGTGGTGTCCCGCCAGTAGATCTTATAGCCCACGGCACCCGGCGCGGCCTGCCACGCGAGGGTCGTCGAGGCGCTGACGCCGCCCTTGAGCCGCACGGTGGCGGGCGGCGGCGGGGCCCAGGCCAGTGACGCGAGGGTCGCCGCGTTCACCCCGGCGATCCGGGCCGCATAGGGGAAATCGGCGGCATCGGGCACGTCGCCGTAGGCAATTCCGCTTTCAGTCCGAACGTTCTGGTGCTGGCGGTTGTAGTTCTCCCACGCCTCCGTAATCCGCACGGCCGCAAATCCCTGATCGTTGAACGCCCGGTGATCCCCGCCTCTGCCAAACCGATCGAGCCGATAGACCAGCTTGGGCTGGGTCTGGGGCGCCGCCATCCGCGCGATGGTGTAGACGTATCGCGCCAGCTGCCGGCTTGGTCCGTCGATTTCGCCGCCGGTGCTCCGGCGAGCTCGGCGCTCGTCGTCGGTCTCGGTGTTGGGCGTGGGCTCGGAGAAGATCCGGAAGGTGAGATTGTCCACTTGCCCGCCAATGCCCGCACTGTTCCCTACGATGTCGTTGTTGAGGACGCCCTCGATCTGCCAGTTCTGGTCCTTGGCCGTCTTGGCGAGCTGGGTGCCGCCAAGGAGTCCCTGCTCCTCGCCGGCGAGGGCGCCGTAGACGATGGTCTTGTCGAACTGGTACTTGCTCAGGACCCGCGCGGTCTCGATCACCGAGGCCGTGCCGCTGCCGTCGTCCACCGCGCCGGGCGCATCGGTCGTTGCGTCGTTGGGGTCGGAGGCGCGGGAGTCGTAGTGGCCGGTGATGAGGACGTATCGGTCGGGGTATTTCTTCCCGCGCTGGATAGCGATCACGTTGACGAGTTCCACGTCCCGGGTGACCCGCGAACCCGGGGTGGCGGTGAGCATGCCTCGGTTGAACTGAACCTCGAGGCAATTGCCGCAGGCGGCCGAGATCCCCTCGAACTCCGCCTTGATCCAGCGCCGGGCGGCGCCGATGCCCCGGGAGGCGGACACCGTGTCGGATAGGGTGTGTCGGGTGCCGAAGCTCACCAGTTTGCGGACGGTGGCTTCCATGGCGGAGGCGGGAATGGCCTTCGCGATGTCGGGGAGTCGGGGGTCGGTGCCGGGGGGCGCGGCCTGGAATAGGGCGAGCGCGGAGAGGAGAGTCAGCATGGCCGTAATCTACCTTCCAAATCGAAACTCGGCTTTCGCGTTTCATTGCGCCAAGCGCACGGTGATCCGGTTACCTCTCGTCGGTGTGATACGCGATGATGACGGATGCCGAGTTGCGTCTCCTCTCGCCGAGGACCTACCTTTTGGCCATGCCAGCAATCCTGCCACGGTACACCGTCGACGATCTCGATTCTTTCCCGGACGACGGGAACCGCTACGAGCTACTGGACGGTCGGCTGCTGGTGACGCCGGCGCCGATGCCACCCCACGAATTCGTGGTGCTGCGGATTCGAGAGGCGCTCACCGCCTATCTCGGACGGGCGGCGATGGTTTTCACGCACGGCGCGGTGCAAGTGCGACCCCGGAACCATCTGGAGCCGGATCTACTGGTGCTCCCGGCCACGGTCCGGGTGGCTCGCAGCTGGGGTGAGATGCGCGGGTTCTGGCTTGCGGTCGAGGTGTCCGGCCTGGGGTCCCGTGTTTACGACCGGGACTACAAGCACGCCGGCTACCACGCTCTTGGCGTGACCGAAGTCTGGCGGGCGGATCTTCGGGATCGGTGCATCGAGGTCAGCCGATTGGATCGGCCCGGTGTCATGACGATCCGGGACCGGCTGGAATGGCGGGCGCCCGGATTCCCGACCGGTCTTTCCATCGAACTCCAGGAGGTGTTCGCGGGCATTGAGCACGACGATTGAGGCAATGGAATGACCCGATCCCTCTTGTCCCTCTCGCTCGCCGCTGCCGCACCGCTCGCGGCCCAATCCCACGCCGCGGACTTCGACGGCAGCGACGTGTCCAACGGCCAATATCTGACGGCGTGGCGGCGCCAGCCCAACGGGACCTTCCGGTTCATCTCCGACGGTGGAAATCCCCGCCCGGCGCCCTGACCCTCGCGCTTCCCCGATCCTGCCAGGGGCGGCATCTTTCTCCGATGCCGCCTCAGACTTCCGCCCCCGACATTCCTCCGTTCGACCCGGCTGATCTCGAGCCGACCCCGGTTGCCACCTCGACCACGATCCCCTCGGCCTGGTACGTCGATCCCCGGTTCCATGCCGTGGATCGCGATGCCGTGATGGCGCGGACCTGGCAGGGGGTGGGCCACATTTCGATGGTGGCGCACCCGGGCGATTTCTTTCTCGCCACGGTGGCCGATAATCCGATCGTGGTCCTCCGCGACAAGGACGGCACGCTCCGCGCCTTCTACAACGTCTGCCGCCATCGGGGCGGCCCGCTGCTGCTCGAGGAGCGCGGCTGCGTCAAGGCGCTCACCTGCAAGTACCACGGCTGGACCTACCTGCTGGACGGGACCCTTCGCGGGGTGCCGCAGTTCGACCGGACCGAACTCTTCGACAAGCGGGACTATGGGTTGGTGCCGATTGCGGTCGAGACGTGGCAGGGTCTGATCTTCGTCAACCTGACCCCGGAGGACGCACCGCCGCTCACCGAGGTGCTGGCCGGGATCAGCGAGCGGATCCATCCCAACCGGCTCGACACCAAACAGTTCGTCCGCCGGGTGGATTATGACGTCCCCGCCAACTGGAAGGTGTACGTCGACAACTTCCTCGAGGGCTATCACATCCCGCACGTGCATCCGGAGTTGAACAAGGCGCTCGACTATCTGGCCTACAAGACGGAGCTGGGTCCGTGGTACAGTCTCCAGCACAGTCCGCTCAAGGCCGACAATGTTTACAC
>JAYUZK010000021.1:0-2640 GCA_043751835.1 Gemmatimonadota bacterium
TGGATCCGATTGGATCTGCGAGGCGGCGGTGGATACGTATCTGCCCTTGCTCGAAATGCTGGGCGCGGTGGATGTCGAGGGGGCCGCGACGCCAATCACGCTGGGGATCACGCCGATCCTGGCCAGCCAGCTCGCCAGTCCGACCTTTGCCCGGGAACTCCGGATCTTCTTCACGCAGCGGCTCGCCGCCTGCGACGAAGCGATCGCCGACTTCGGCAGGTCGGGCGAGAAGACCCTGACCCCGATCGCGGAGTACTGGCGGGGGCGGCTGGCGCGGCTGGAGCGGCTCTTTGACCGGCTCGACGGGGACATGATCTCGGCCTTTCGGGCTCACGCCGAACGCGGGCGGATCGAGCTGATCAGTTCGGCGGCGACCCACGGCTTTCTCCCCTTGCTGGCCACCGACGAGAGCATCCGGTTCCAGCTCGCGGCCGGTTTGGCCGAGCACCGGCGGCTCTTCGGCGCCCGGGCGGCGGGATGCTGGGCGCCCGAGTGCGCCTACCGGCCCCGGGGACCCTGGGCCCCCCACCCCGCCGCCCCCGCGAGCGCGATGCGGCGCGGGATCGAGGAGCACCTGGGAGACGCGGGTTACCGGTTCTTCTTCACCGACTCCCACCTGGCCCAGGCCGGCCGGCCGTTAGGCCTCTACCGCGAGCCGGACTTCCCCGACGGCGTGCTCCTGGGCGCGGACGACCCCCTCGATCTGCCGGCGGCGCGGTCGCCCTACCGGGCCTACGTGGTCGCGCCACGGACTCGGGCGCCCCAAGTCGCCACGCTGGTTCGCGATCCGATTTCTTCCCGCCGGGTGTGGAGCCGATACCAGGGTTACCCGGGCGACGGAGGTTATCTCGAGTTCCACAAGATCCGATTCCCCGGCGGTCTGAAGTTCTGGCGGGTCACCGGCTCGGCGACGGATCTGGGGGACAAGCTGCCCTACGACCCGAACGGCGCCCGGGCGATCGCGCACCGGCACGGCCGGGACTACGCTCGCCTGATGAACGAGATCGTCCGGCACGAGGCGGCGGAGGGCTCCGTCATCGCGGTACCCTTCGATACGGAGCTGTTCGGACACTGGTGGTTCGAGGGGGTCGACTTTCTCGGCGACTTCTACCGCGAGCTGGGCCGGACCGGCGGGCCGACGCCGACCACCGCCTCCGGGCACCTCGACCGGCTTCCGCCGACATCGGCCGTCACGCTCGCCGCCGGCTCATGGGGCGCCAATGGCGACTTCAGCAAGTGGCTCAACCCCGCCACCGAGTGGACCTGGGAGCGGCTGTGGGCCGCCGAAGCGCGGTTCTGGGCCGGCTGCCGGACCAGTATCGAACGACCCGCCGACCATCGGGTGCTGGCGCAAGCCGGGCGGGAGTTGCTGCTGGCCCAGGCCTCGGACTGGCAGTTCATCATCTCGTCGGAGACGGCGGCGGACTACGCCACGAAGCGGTTCATCGAGCACCTCGACAACGTCGACCGACTGGTCGGGGCTCTCGAGACCGGGGAGCGAGGCCCGGAGATCGACCAGGTGGTCGGAACGCTGGAAGCCACCAACGACGTCTTCCCCGACATCGTGCCCTCGCTTCGAACCGCCCTCGCGCTCTCAGGACCGATCGATCCATGACGCGGCCGGGCCCACAACGCTCGGTCGTCATCCACGGGCATTTCTACCAGCCGCCACGCGAAGACCCCTGGCTCGATCAGGTCGAGCGGGAGCCGAACGCGGCGCCGTACCACGACTGGAACGAACGGATCGACCACGAATGCTATCGAGCGGTACTCGCCGCCCGGCTGGTGAACAGCGACGGGACCATCCGCCGGATCGTCAACACGCTCGAGTGGATCAGTTTCGACGTCGGGCCGACACTGCTCGACTGGATGAAGCGGGACTCGCCGGAGACCTACCGGGGCATCCTCTCGGCCGATCGGGCCAGCGTGGAGCGGCTCGGGCACGGCAACGCGATGGCGATGCCATATCACCACATCATCCTGCCGCTCGCCTCACGGCGGGACAAGGCCACGGAAGTGCGCTGGGGGATTGCCGATTTCCGGCGGCGCTTCGGGCGCGAACCGGCCGGGATGTGGCTTCCGGAAACGGCAGTCGACGACGAGACGCTCGACGTGCTGGCGGAACAGGGAATCGCGTTTACGGTACTGGCTCCTCATCAGGTGGGCGAAGCGCCGCCTAACGGCCGTCCCGGGCAGTATCGGACCGAGGGGGGGCGGACCATCGCCCTGGTTCCCTACGATGGATCGCTCGCCCACGACGTCGCCTTCGGCCCGCTGGTCCGGGATGCGGATCTGTGGGTTCGCCGGGTACTGATGGCGGCGCCGACGGGCGGGGGCCCCCACCTCTCGGCCATCGCCACGGACGGCGAGACCTACGGCCACCATCACAAATTCGGCGACATGGCGCTGGCCGCCGCCCTCCATGGTCTCACGCAATCGGGTCTCGTCAGGGTCGAGAACTTCGCCACGTTCATGGCCCGGCATCCCGCCACCGACCTGGTGTCGCTGGTGGAGCCAAGCTCCTGGAGTTGCAGCCACGGCATCGAGCGGTGGCGGAGCAACTGCGGCTGCCGGATGACCGGCGACACCAGCCAGGCCTGGAGGGCGCCGCTGCGCGCCGGTCTGGAGTGGCTCGGCTCG
>JAYUZK010000022.1:0-3278 GCA_043751835.1 Gemmatimonadota bacterium
GCGGCAAAGGCGATGACCGGGCGCTCCCTGGCGACCGCAATGTCGTAGCCGAAGGCCCCGTTGATGACGAGCTCGCCGACGTCGAGTCGCCTGGCGGGACCGTCCAGCGGCTGGAGCCAGGCGCCCACGCTGGTCCGATCGTTCCCGGCCACGAGCAACGACCGGCCATCCGGCATGTATTGGGCGCCAAACAGATTGCGGTCGAGGGCCCGGGTCAGACTCCGAGGAGTACCTCCGCTGACTGGCGCGATCCAGACCTCGTTCTCGTTCGTCAGGTCGCCGCGCCCGTCCCGGGGATACCAGTACACGACACTCTTGCCATTCGGTGAGAAGACCGGGTTATTCTCGAACCGAGGCGCGCTGGTCAGCGGCCGCAGGGTGCCACTGGCCACGTCCAGCAACTGCACCCGCACCGAATCCAACTTGCCGCTCTCCATCGAGGGGACCTGGGCGAAGGCGATCGTCCGACCATCGGGCGACCACGACAGGCCGCTGGGCGGGCTGCCCGGAGGCAACACCCACTCCACCGACCAGGCGCCACTGGTCAACCGGCGAACCGTGCCACCACTGACCGAGACCAGCCAGATGTGCTGCGGTTGAAGCGCTTCACGGAGGAAGAGATCCTGCGCACCCACCTTGAAGGTGGTGAGGAACTTCGCCTCGCCCTCGCGCTTCGGCGCCTCGTCGGAGGCGGCGAACGCGATCGCCTGGCCATCGGGACGCCAGGAAAAGTGTTCGACCCCGGTCGGATGGGCGGTCAACCGGGTCGTCTCGCCGCCATGCATCGGCATCAGCCAGATCTGGAGCCGCCCGGCGGAATCCGGGGCGAGAAACCCGAGGATCGAACCGTCGTTGTTGAACTGGGCGCCGGCCACGGTGCGCCGCTCGAAGGTCAGCTGGCGTGCCGTGCCGGTGGTGAGATCGACGGCGTAGAGTTCAGACTCATTCCTGTCGCGCTCGTAGTTGGGCCGGGTGACGGTGACGACGGCCGTCCTGCCGTCCGGTGCCAAGGTGACACCGCCCACGCCGACGGCTTTGCGCATGTGATCGATGGTGAAGGGCGCCTGCGCCGCAAGACTGATCGCACCGACACCGGCGGCCCAAGGGACCAGTGCGGCGATCGACCAGGCGGGTACGAAGTAACCACGGGAACGGCTCATGAAGCGTTTCTCCAGGACCAGTGCCATGGCGGCCACCAGGCGGCAGAAGATAGAGGTGGAACTCGGTTTCGCCACGGAGCGGTCGAGCGGCCCTGTCTGGCCCCTCCTCGACATTACTAAACGACGTTAAGTTATCATGCCATGAGCCGCCGCGCGAGTCAAACCGACGAGGAGATCCTCCGCCAGGTGGTGCGGGCGGTGCGGCGGCACGGACCCCGGGTCACCCTCGGAGCGATCGGCCGGGAGGTCGGGCTGACGGGCGCCAGACTCGTGCAGCGCTTCGGCTCGCGGGACGAGTTGCTGACCACGGCCGAGAATGCGGCCGATCGGCGGCACATGGATGCCATCACCGCCGGCCTCGACTTGAGCCGTGATCCCCTCGGTGCCCTCACCCGCCGGCTGGCCTCCGTGGCGGACCGGAGCGCCCGGAGGCTCTACCTCCTGTCCAAGAGCTACTTCTTCGACCCCGGCCACCTCGCGACGACCGAGGCCGCCCGGGAGGCGCGGGACCGGGAAGACGAGTACATCGCCCGGTTCCACGCCGTGCTCGAAGCGGCGGCCACCGCGGGACAGCTCAAGGCCGGCACCGACCTTCGGGCCCTGGCCCGCGCGGTGAACGTGACCTGGGTAGGAACCTATACCAGCTGGGCGTACGCGCCGGTCGGCTCGATCCGGACGCTGGTGATCAAGGATCTCGAGTATCTGTTCGCCCCGTATCGCCGCCGGAAGGCGCACTGAGCGATGCGTTCCCTCGATCATTTCGCCCACGCCGTTCGCGATCTCGACCAGGCGGGCCGAGCCTTCGAGCAGATGGGCTTCCACCTGCTCCCCGTGGCCCGGCACGCCCGGATTCAACCGGTCGTCGCAACACCTGTGCTGCGCCATCTCGGCGCCCTGATCCCAGGTCAGGGAGCGACGGAGGGCGCCTGGGAGTGGCGATGGTGCGGAACGATGGCGTCCCAGACCGCCTCGGCGCCGTGCCCCGCCACCGCCGATACTGCTCACCGAGGAAGATTCCGTCGGGCTGGCCGAGGGCATCAACCTCTGACGGTTCGCGGGCGGCGCCCCAATCAAGAGCAACGATCCGCTATGGGGGTCATTTTACCCGGGCCACTGACACTTCGAGCGCAATATCTATATACCCGTTGCAGGTGGACGGGCGCCCGCGCTCCATTTGACAAGTCGCGGCCACGCCCCAATGTTGGTTGGAGGACGGCGCGGCCGCTCAGGTCCGTGCTCCGCCCGCCGCCGAACGCCAAACCGTTATACGTCAACCCCCATTGGTGGTCGCTTCATTCGGAGGTTCAACATGGTGCGCCAACTCGCTCCGATGGTTCTCTGCGCTGCATTCCTCGCGACCCCCCTCACCGCGCAGCGGCCTGGGCCGCTGTTGGACGCGTCGGTCGGCACCAAGAGCGGTGCCCAGCGGGCGGCCCTTAGCATGTGGTACGCCATTGTCCGGCGGCCCGGCCATTGGGACCTGGGCGTGGGAGCCCGGCTCTCAGCCTACGCAGGCGCACCGATTGGCTACACGAACCGCGGGACTATTCAGGGCAACCTGACATCCACACTCACCATCGACCCGGCGGTCTACGCACTGAATGGCGGAGTATTCGGGGAGTTGAACCTCATTCGCTCGGTGGCCGTCGGGGCCAACCTTGATATCGTGGGCCTCGCGACTGGCCCCACCCGGACGATCGGCTCGCTGACGGCAAAACCCCAGGTGGGCTCCTACTTCCGGTACGGCTCGGCAGACCACGGCGCGCTCAATTCCGAGTTCTTTCTCTTGGTGCAGGTCGCCAAGGCGGTGCAGCTTCGCGCTGGGATGAGCCACTACGTGACCAATTACAGCGTCGAGCCTTCCGGAGCCGCCAGTGCCGCCAGCACCCGCTACCAGAAGTTCCAGACCGTCCCATTTGTCGCGGTCAGGTGGCGGCCGTGAGCCCTCGGCCGGGTGGAACAGGCAGCACTGGGTCCCCCGCAGGGGCCCCACTCACGTGAGCAGTCAAGGACATGGGTAACACTCGTTAGTGGTTGCGCCGTCGCTGACGGCCATGAATATCCTCGATCAGGTAGGTCCGCGCCACGCCGAACTCCTCATCCACCAGGTGCTTCGCG
>JAYUZK010000023.1:0-30299 GCA_043751835.1 Gemmatimonadota bacterium
CCCCGTCGCCGAGGGCCCCCGAAAGGGCAGCCGTCACCATCGCGCGGGTGTAGCCGAGCTTCATCCGCGAGCCGGTGCCGTAGGGGCCGCCGGTCCACCCGGTATTTACCAGCCAGACCTTGGCCCCATACTTCGCGATCCGCTCGCCCAGCATCTTGGCGTAGACCCCGGGGTGAAGGGGGAGAAACGGGGCGCCGAAGCAGGCCGAGAAGGTCGCCGACGGCTCGGTGACTCCGCGCTCAGTGCCCGCGACCTTGGCGGTATAGCCGGACAGGAAGTGATACATCGCCTGTTCCGGCGTGAGCCGGGCGATCGGCGGCATCACCCCGAAGGCATCGGCCGTGAGGAACACGATGTTCGACGGGTGTCCGCCGAGGCCGCTCGGCTCGAAGTTCGGGATGTAGTGAATCGGGTAGCTCGACCGGGTGTTCTCGGTGACCTTGTCCGAGTTGAAATCGACCTGGCGGGTGCCCTCGTCGAGGACGACGTTCTCGAGCACGGTTCCGAAGGTGTGGCTCGCGTTCCAGATCTCCGGTTCGCCTTCCCGGGAGAGCCGGATCGCCTTGGCGTAGCAGCCGCCCTCGAAGTTGAAGACGCCCTTGTCGCTCCAGCCGTGCTCGTCGTCACCGATCAGCTTCCGGGCCGGATCGGCCGACAGCGTGGTCTTGCCGGTGCCGGAGAGGCCGAAGAAGATCGCGGTGTCGCCGGCGGCGCCGATATTGGCCGAACAGTGCATCGCGAGGACGCCCTGCCGGGGCAGGAGATAGTTCAGCACCGTGAAGATCGACTTCTTCATCTCACCCGCGTACCGCGTCCCGCCGATCAGGATGGTCCGCTCGGCGAAGTTCAAGACGATGAAGGTGCTGCTGCGGGTGCCGTGGACGGCGGGATCGGCCTGGAACTCGGGCGCGTGATAGACAACGAACGACGGCGCGAAGGCGGCAAGGTCGGCCGCGGTCGGCCGAATGAACATGTTCCGAACGAACATCGCCTGCCAGGCGTTCGGCGTGATGAACCGGACCGGCAGCCGGTGCTCCAGCGCCGCACCGCCGAAGAGATCCTGGACGAACACCTCGGCTTGCCGGCTCAGGTGCTGCCGCACGTCTGCCAGCAGGCGAGCGAACTGCTCGGTCCCGAGCCTCTCGTTCTTGTCCCACCAGACCACGTCGGCCGAGGATGGTTCGTGGACGACGAATTTATCCTTCGGCGACCGGCCGGTGTGGGGTGTTGTCACCACCGCGAACGCGCCGTGGTCGGTGAGCTTCCCTTCGCCGCGGCGGGCCGCGTGCTCGTACAGTTCAGGGGTTCCGAGATTGGCCCAAACCGTCTTGGTGGTCACCTGATGGGCGTCAAGTTTCATCGGTTTGCTCATAATCCTGGGGTCGCGGCCGCGCCATTTGAGGCGGGCTCGTAAGACATCGGCGTCGTCTCATAATGAAACGCATCTTGGGTATTTCAAGGCGGTAAATGTCGGAGGAAGACGCCTTCCGGACAAGCGGCACCTTGGTCTTTTGGAGGCTGGTGAACGCGCCGGTCCGTCGTGGTCGGGCCGCGACACCGGTCTGGACTGGGGCCCACGACGGACCGGCGAGGACGTCATAAAGCAATGCCGGAATGACGGTTAGGCAATCCTGCCAAGTCCAGCCCCGGAGGGTATGCTTCGTGCAAAACCATGAGCCGTGCACACCCGCGTATTGCTTCTTGGGGATCCGGAATCCCGACCGGACGGGCTCGAGCGGAGTCTGATCCGGTCCGGCTTCGCGTTGAACGAGGCCGTCTCGTTGCCGTCGGCTCCCGGCGACGCGGGGTCCCCGGACCTTGCGATCCTCTGCGTGAAGGGTCGGGACGACTCGATCGACGACCAGCTGTTGCCGATCACCTCCGAGGCCTGGCGCAACGTGCCGACGATTGTGCTCCTGCCGCCTGGCGCAGCCGACCTGGCCGGGCGGGCGCTCGCGGCCGGAGCGGTCGACGCGATGGTGGCTCCAGTCCATCTTCCCGAACTGGTCGCCCGCGTGGTGGCTCGCCTCCGGGGGGTTCGCGACGGGTTCCGGGCGGCGGCGTCGAACAATGGGCAGGCCCAGTTGTTCGCCGTCTTCCACGAGGTTGCCCTCGCGGCCCGCCCCGAAGAAATGCTCCAGATCCTGGTCCGTAACATTGCCAAGTCGCTCGGGGTGGCCCACTGCGCCTGCATCTTCACCGTGGACAACCGTCGGGGCCGGCTGGTGGCAGTCGCGGAGCGAAGTGAGGTCCGGAATCTCGAAATCGACCTGGCCGAGTATCCCGAGGTCCGCCACGCGGCCGCCATCGAGCGAACCGCGTTCATTCCCGATGGAATGCAGCACCCGCTGTTCGCCGGGTCCGGGACGCTGCCGGGAATCGCTCCGTTCCGGCCGGCCAGTGCCGTGGCCGTGCCGATCACCTTTCAGGGAAAGGGACTTGGCTTTCTCGTCCTCCGAACGGCTCTGCCGGCGCCCAACCTCACGACCGACGATCTCGTGTTCGTCGAGACACTCGTGGCCGCCACGTCCCGGCTGCTGGAACACGAAGATCGTCGGGCCAACCTCTATCGGCGGCAGGCCAGCGCCGGAGTCATCGATCCTCTCACCGGTTGCGGAGGGCTCGACGCGCTCGATCGGCGGATCCGGGAGGAGATTCAGCGCTCCAACCGGTACGGGCGGCGCTTTACGCTGATGCTTCTCGACGTGGACGGCCTTCGGTTCGTCAATCAGCGCGAAGGGGTCGGCGCCGGCGACCAAGTCTTGAGCGAATTGGGGTCGCTGCTGCAGCGGGAGCTTCGGGCGCCGGACTTCGTGGCCCGATACGGTGGAGATGAATTCGCGCTGATCATGCCGGAGACCGACACCGTCGCCGCCGCCGAGGGGCTGACCCGGATTCGCCAGGCGATCGCGGGCCATCAGTTCGGGGAAGGACTCACCGGCTCGCTGACGGTCTCCGCCGGGTGGGTGACCTATCCTGATCCCGGAGTGCTGGCCCCGGAGGATCTCTTTGCCCGGGCTGAGGCGGCGGTCCAGGAAGCGAAGCGAGAAGCAGCCGGCGCGGCGGCCTGACCGGGCTCAGTTCCGGCGGCGGAGCCAGTCCGTCGGGTCCAGGGCGATCTGGTTGTCCCCTCTGATCTCGAAGTAGAGATGGGCGCCATCGGGCGTGTTGTCGCCGCCGACCGCGCCGATCGCCTGCCCCTTGGCGATGTCGTCGCCCACCTTCACCGTCGCCGCCGAGAGTTGCATGTAGAGCGAGAAGTAGCCGCTCGCGTGCTCGAGAATGATCGAGAGTCCGTACGTTCCGAGGCGTTGCACCAACACCACCGTGCCCGCGGAAACGGCCGCCACCTGGGTTCCCGGCTTGGCGGCAATCGAAATGCCGTGCCGGGTAATGCGGGCTCCGCTGGCCAGGGTGTCGGGTCCGAACTCGTGAAGAATCCGTCCCTGGACCGGCCAGTCGAGCTTGCCGAGGTCGGCGGTGGACGCACCGCCGGTCCGGCCGGCGGCGTTTCGTCCGGCGTTTCGTCCGGCGCTCGGGGCGGCGGCCCGTGGAGCCGTGCGCCGGTTTCGCTCCAGCGTGGCGAGGACGTCGATCAGGTTGTCCTCGTCCTTGGCCAAGGCCGAGAGCCGACGCGCTGTGGTCTGGGTGTTCTGGCGGAGCCGGCGGAGGTGGGCCTGACGCTCGTCGGCCAGGGTACGATAGCTGCTGAGCTCGGCTTCGCGGTCGGCTCGGCGCCGGTCGAGCTGGTCCTGGACCAGCACCAGCTCGCCCCGCTGGGCCTTGATCCGGTTCGCCAGGCTTTCGATGTCGGTCACCAGCGCTCGATCCTGCCGGCTCGTGAGGAAGAGATATTTGTAGCGGGACAGCAGATCGGCGAATGAATCCGCGGCGAGGAGCACCTGGAAGGTGTAGAGGGACCCCCGTTTGTAGATGTCCACGAGCCGGCGTTCCAGCACGGCCCGGCGGTCAGCGAGGTTGTTCTCGGCGAGCGCGAGCTGCACGGCGGTGTTGTCGAGCTGGCTACCGAGGCCGCCGATCTGGCGCTCGAGTTCGTTGACGATGCGGTTGGTCGCGTCGCGTTGCCGCTCGAGATTGTCGAGTTCCCGGCCGGCGTCCCGGACCTGACTCTGGATCTTCTCCTGCTCCTGGCGCAGCCGGTCGCGTTCGGCCCGGATCTGCTCGAGCCGTAGCCGGCTCTTCTCGAGGTCCGTCGGCTGCTGCGCCGCCAGCGGGATGGCCATCAGGCCGAGCGCGGCCGCAAGGCAAAGACCGGTCCGGCGTATGGCCATCCGGTCAGACGCTCCGCAGCTGTCGATCGACGGAGAGAAGACTCCCGCCGAGTCCGATCCCGATCGCGAATACCATCATGACCAGCATCTGGAGCCCGCCGAAGAACACCAGCGCCGTCCCCGCGTCGCCGGTCGTTTGCCGGAAGACTGTGAAGGTGATCCAGCACATCCCGATCGCGAGGAAGCCGCCAAGGATGCCCTTGATGCCGCCTTCGATCAGGAAGGGACCCCGGATGTAGTTGTTGGTGGCGCCGACCAGCCTCATGATCGCGATTTCCCGCGCGCGCTGGAGCACCGTGATCCGGATGGTGACACCGATGATCACGATCGCCACCGCCGCGAACGCGAGGCCGATCACCAGTCCCACGACCGCCGCCATGTTGCGGAGCTTGTCGAGCCGCTCGACCCAGTCCCGGCCAAAGCGGACGTCATCGACGAAGGGAAACCCCCTGACCCGCTCGGCCACCGCCTGGGCATGGGTGGCATCCCGGAATTGCGGCTTGAGACGGATCTCGAACGAGGCCGGCAGCGGGTTCACCTCGAGGTCGCGGTACGCTTCGCGGAATTCGACCAGCTCGCGCCGGGCTCGGGCGAGGGCCTGTTCCTCGGTCACCAACTTGAGCTCGAGGACCTCGGGAAAGGCCGAGATGTCCTGGGTGGCCTGACTGATGGCTTCCGTTGGCGTCCCTCGGAGCACAAAGGCGACGACCTCCACCCGCTCGGCCAGAACCTCGAGGGCTCGCCGGAAGTTGAGGGCCACCAGGAAGAACAGGCCGATGGTGAAGAGGGAAAAACCGATCGAGGCGATCGAGAGGCTCGAAAGGAGCGGGGTGCGCTCGAAGACGAGCAGCGCCTCGCGGAGCGGGGTCCGATGTCTCATGGGGCCGCCTCGGCGTCGTCGACGCCGCTGTCGTAGACGATCCGGCCGCCCTTGAGCTCGATCGTCCGGTTTCCGGTGTTCCGGACGAGTTCCATGTTGTGGGTGGCCATCACCACCACGGTTCCGCCGGCGTTTATTTCGCGGAGCAGCTGAAAGATTCCCCGGGCGGCGCGTTCATCGAGGTTGCCGGTCGGTTCGTCGGCCACGAGGATGTGGGGGTCGTTTACCAGCGCCCGGGCGATCGCGACCCGCTGCTGCTCACCCCCCGACAGCTCCTTCGGATAGGAGCGGGCCTTGGACGCTAGGCCGACCTGGGTCAGGGCCCGCATCACGCGGTTGGGGATGGTCTCGCGCCGGGCTCCGGTTACTTCGAGGGCGAATCCGACGTTTTCTTCCACGGTCCGGTACTCCAGCAACCGAAAGTCCTGGAAGACGACGCCGAGTCGGCGCCTGAGCCGCGGAATTTCGCGGGGGGTCAGCTTTGAAATCTGGTAGCCCGATACGCGGACCTCGCCTTCGGTCGGTCGCTGCTCGGCGAAGATGAGGGCCAGGATCGACGACTTCCCGGCGCCGGAGTGCCCGGTCAGGAAGACGAACTGGCCGCGGGCAATGTGAAACGACACGTCGGTGAGGCCGACGACGCCATTTCCGTAGACGACGCCGACGTGGTTGAATCGGATCATAGGCCGTCGAGCGCGTGGCGCAGGTCGGCGATCAGATCCTCGGCGTCCTCGATGCCGCAGGACAGCCTGACCATCCCGTCCGTGATGCCGAGGGCTTGGCGCTGTTCCGGCGTGAGCGCCGCATGGGACGTGATGCGCGGCTCCGAGACCAGGCTCTCGACCCCGGCGAGACTCGGCGCATGGGTGACGATCCGGAGCCGGTGGAGGAAGCGCTCGGCCGCCTCGGTGCCGCCGCGAATGACCAGCCCGACCATCCCTCCGAATCCGCTGAGGATCCGGGCCGCGATGGCGTGATCGGGATGCGAGGTCAGGCCGGGATAGTGCACTTCGGCGACGTTCGGCTGATTGGCGGCCCATTGCGCCACCGCGAGACCGGTCGCGTTCTGTCGCTCGACCCGGATCGCCAGGGTCTTCATGCCGCGGTCGAGCAGCCAGGCCGAGTGCGAATCGAGGGACGAGCCCCACACCCGGGACAACCGGATCACCTCGTCCACCAACGATTGGGTGCCGGCCACCGCGCCGCCGGTGACATCCGAGTGTCCGTTGAGGTACTTCGTCGCGCTGGTGATCACGATATCGGCCCCGTGCTCGATCGGCCGGAAATTGATCGGACTCGCGAAGGTGCTGTCCACCAGGAGCGCCAGGCCAAACTCCTTGGTGATCGCCGTGACGGGGGCGGGATCCACCACCCGCATCACCGGGTTGGTGGGGGATTCGAAGAACACTGCCCGGGTGTTCTTCTTGACGGCGCGGCGCCAGGCCCGTGGCTGGGTCGGGACGACGTAGGTGATGGCGATGCCGAACCGGTCGAACTCCTCGTCGAACAGCCGGCGGGTGCCACCGTAGATCCATTCACTGGCGATCAGGTGGTCGCCGGGGCGGAGCACCGCGAGGTGGGCCATCGCCGTGGCGGCCATGCCGCTCGACAGGAACACGGCCGCCTCCGCGCCCTCGAGCAGCGCATACTTCGCGGCCAGTGCCAGTTGGTTTGGCGTGTTGCCGTACCGTTCGTACATCACCTCCCGGTCCGACCCAATGGCGTTCACATAGGTCGTGCTTTGGTACACCGGCTGCACCACCGGTTGGTCCGGCTGGCGCCGGCTCAGGGGGCCGTGGACGGCGGTGGTCGAACGGCCGTGGCGAGGTGTGGTCATAGGAGAGGCAGGAGGCAGTAGGTGCCGGAAGCGGCCTGCACCAGACGTCGCAGGGCCAGGGATTGGAGGGCGTCGGCGGCGCGCTCGAGGGTCCAGCCTAACGCATCGGCAACCCGGCCCGAGTCTCCGGCACCGAGGCGCTGGGCCGTGTCGAATGCCGCCTGTAGATCGGGCGTCCTCCAGCCGAGCATCGCGGGAGGGCCCCCGTCATCCGGGACCGCGATGACCGTCAGCTGGTGGGTTTCGAGGACGTGATCGATGGCCTCGCGGTGGGTGTCCGAAACGTTCACGAGCACGAGGAACCGGGGGCGGTCGTCGGCGGCGCCGAGCAGCAGCTTGGCCACGATTTCGTCGGCGCAGCTGTAGTCCAGCAGGCCGATCGCCCCGAAGTCGAGCTGCGTCGTCGGGTGCGGATTGGTCCCGATCCGTTCCTCGATCCGCTGCCGGAGGGACATGCCGGTCGGCCGGGTGACCAGATGGTTGTACGGCGTGCTCACCGTTTCACGAAGCAGCGGGCAGAGATCGATCCGTTCTCTCATCGCGGGGAAGCCTCCTGCGCCGGAATGGTGATCTGCACCTGCGAGCCCGGGAAGAACGGCAGGTGTTCAGCGAGCGGCACGTCGTCATCCCATTCGGGGCTGACCGAGAGCCGGGCGGTGCCGCTCCGGATGGCGATCTTGCCGTGCCACCGGAGCAGATAACGCTTGATGCCGGCCAGACCCTGGCCACGGCCGGGGTCGCGGAACCGACTCACTCCGTGGAGCAGGGCCGATTCGAGCGCAGCGCCGTCGCCCCAGCGGTCACCCACCTTCTTGGCTTCCGATGCCTCGAGGGACCGCCTGAAGCCGATGCCCGCATCGCTGACCGCGATCACCGCCACCTTCCGACCGAGCCGGCGACGCCAGAAATAGGTCTGCACCGCCACCCACCCACCGGTTCCGGCATGCTCGACGATGTTCTGGCAGGCCTCGGACAGCGCCATCGCAAATCCCATCACTGCCTTGGCCTCGAGCTTCAGGTCGGACGTCAGAATCCGGGTGGCGCCCTCCTGCACCCGTCCGACCACTTCGTGGACATCCTCCGCCGCCCGCACCGCGGTGACGGGGATCAGGGAGTCGCCGGGCGCATCGCCGCTTCGCTTTGGAATCTTGCCCGCCAGCTCGAAATACTCCACCGCGTGATGGAAGAACCCGGTCCGGGCCCAGTAACTGCGCGTGTCGTCCGCGTCCGGCACCGCGAAGCGGGGTTTCGGCAGCTTGAGTTCGGCGATCGCCTGTCCCAGGGTCAGCAAGGCAGCGAGGCCATATGGGGAAGCCCACGCGGTGCCCCGGGCGTCGATCAGAAGCCGCTCGGGTGGCGGCCATTCGCCCAGGGTTTGGGCGAACTGATCGAGGGTCCGATCGTCCAAGTTGGCCGGAACCGGCGCGACGTGAATCATGGTGTGACCAGAGCGCCCTTCAGATGTTGGGCCAGGCCGCCGGCTCCCCGGAACCGGGCATTGCGGCGGGCCATTCGGTTGCCGAACCGAACCGCCGCTTCAATCGGTTCGCCACGGAGGATCGCGGAAAAGGTCGCCGCCCCGAACACATCGCCGCAACCGGTCGGGTCGGGGTCCTCGACCGGCTCGGTCGGAATCAGTTCGGTCCGGAGCATCCCCCCGGTGCCCGCGAAGTACACGACGCCGCGGGGGCCAAGAGTCACCAGGACCCCCTTCGCGCCCTGGCCGAGCATTCCGGTGGCCAGGCTGAGCGGGTCGGTCGAGAGCTGCGCCATCTCGTCCTCGTTGACCTGGATGTAGTCGAAGCACCGGTACCAGTTCGGGGCATCGACCAGCGGGGCCAGGGTCCGGATGCCGTCCCGGCCCATGCCAAGGAGCAGGCTGTGAAGGTCGCCGTAGATCGGGCCCCGGAAACCGTCCCGGAGCGCCGAGGCGGTTCCGAGGCACATCTCGAAGCCCGAAATGAAATTGACGTACAAAGCGTCGAGGTCGCGCACCAGCGGGCCCAACTCGGCCCAGTTCCAGCCCGGGACCCCGCCCGCCATTCGTTCGCATCGCCGTTCCATCGACTGATACCGGAGGACCACCCGATTGTTGGGCGTGGGAACCTCGATGAAACGGGCGGCCGGGTGGCGGTGCTCGAGCGTCCGGAGGAATTGGTCGGCTTCCCCGATCAGATCGCGGCCCACCTTGATCAGGGGGACGATCTCCCAATCGCTGCCTAACGATGCCTCGAAACCCGACAGCGCGTAGGCGATCCCGCCCCACTCTTCAACCGGTCCGCGGGCCGGGTCGCGGCCATGAATCTGGTCCCAGACCAGCGATCCGACGACGCCGACCCTACGCGTGGGCATTCAGAAACACTTTCGCCGCCCCGATCACGCCGGCGGTGCCCGGCAGCGCGCCAGGCACGATCCGGCAGGCCCGCACGGCCGGGCGGAATGCCCGCCGGTTGACCTCCCGTCGAAGCGGGGTGAAGAGCCGGTCACCCGCCTGGGTGACGCCGCCGCAGATCACGACCACCTCCGGGTTCAGGATATTGATCAGGTTCGCGACCCCGACGCCGAGATATTTGGCGGTGTCCTGGACGACCTCGAGGGCCAGCGGATCGCCCGCGGCGGCCGCCTCGTAGACGGTCTGAGCCGTGACGTTGGCCGTGTCGCCGAGGGCGATCAGCCGAAGCGACGACTCGGCGCCGGCTTCGAGTGCCTCGACCGTGCGGCGGGCGATCGCCGGTCCGGAGGCATAGGCCTCGAGACAGCCGTCGTTGCCACAGCCGCATCGGCGGCCGTTGGTCTCGATGGTGATATGGCCGATTTCGGCGGCGACATCGGAGGCGCCATGGAGGAGTTCCCCATTCACCACGATCCCGCCGCCGATGCCGGTGCCGAGGGTAAAGGTCACCGCGTGACGGGCTCCTTTCGCGGCGCCGACCCACCACTCGCCCGCCATGGCGCAATTCGCGTCGTTGTCGAGCGACGCCGGCATCGCCAGCCGTTCCGCGATCCGGTCGCGGACCGGCATGTTGACCCAGCCGAGGTTGGGCGTCAGCAGGACAATCCCGGCGGTCCGGTCGAGGGGTCCCGGCGATCCGATCCCGACGCCGGCGATCTCCGCGCCCGGGTGGGCCGCCCGCGTCTCGGCGATCGTCGCCTTCGCCATGGTGACGATCCGGTCAATGACATGGTCAGCCCCGTGAGCGGCCCCGGTCAGCTCGGATCGCAGACCGACGACCCGGCTGCCGTCCTCGGTGACGGCGCCGACCACCAGGTTCGTCCCGCCGATGTCTACTCCCATGACGAATCGCATGCTATTACCCGATCAGTGCCTGGATCGTGTCCTTGACCGTCGATGCTGGAATCTCGCGCATGCACCGGTGATGACCAAGCGGGCATCTGGCCGGCCCGTGGGGTGAGCACGGTCGGCACCGGAGATCGGTCCGCTCGACGATCGCCGCCCGGCTGGCCCGCGGTCCGAAGCCAAAGGCCGGAACGGTCGGGCCGAACACGGCAACGGTCGGCGTATCGGTGGCGCTGGCAAGATGGAGCGGCGCCGAATCGTTGGTGATCAGGACCCGGGCCCGTTCCAGCAGGGCGGCCGACACCCGGAGTGGCACCGTGCCCGACGCGTCGAATACCCGGTCCGGGGCCGCATCCACCAGCGCGCCTGCTGCGGCCTTGTCTTCCGGTCCGCCGATGACGACCACATGGCCCGGCAGCAGACGCACCAGGTCGGCAAAGCCGTCCCATCGCTTGGTGCCCCAGATCGAGCCAGGGGCCATCGCCACGAACCCGTCGCCAATGCCCCGGCTTGCCAGCCAGGCGTAGGCCTGGGCCCGGTCGTCATCGGTCATCCCGAGGTGAATCCGAGCCCGGCCTCCCGATCCGTCCGCGAGGGCGAGGAGGCGGTCGGCCTCGTGGAGATCGGCCCGCCGTTCCACCCGACGGGTGTAGAGCCAATGCCCCGGGGCGCCGCGGAACCCGATCCGCTCGGGGATCCTGGCGGCCCAGACGAGGGCCGCGGACCGCACTGATCGGTGAGGGAGGAACGCCCGCGCGTACCGCCGCTCCGCCAGGCGCTTGGCGAGGCGCCATCCGGCGCCAACGCCTCGGTCCCGGCCGTGCTTGTCGTAACTGATGACGCTTCGAACCGAGGGCAGGGTATCCACCAGGGGAACCGCGCCGGGGGTGACGACGACATCGACCGGCCCGTATCGCTCCGCGAGGATCTCGAGGAGGCCCGTGGTCAGTATCACGTCGCCAAGGAAGGCGGTCTGCACGACCAGGGCACCGCCCGCCGCAACCCCCTCGCCCGGGTTCTGCGTCACCGTTGCTCCCGTTCGCTAATCGCCGTCCACCTGAAGCACCGCGAGGAAGGCCTCCTGCGGGATCTCGACCTGCCCGATCTGCTTCATTCGCTTCTTCCCCTCTTTTTGCTTCTCGAGCAGCTTGCGTTTGCGGGTCACGTCGCCGCCGTAGCACTTGGCCAGCACGTCCTTGCGCATCGCGGAAATGGTCTCGCGGGCGATGATCTTCTGGCCGATCGCAGCCTGAATCGCCACCTGGAACAGCTGTCTCGGGATCAACTCCTTCAGCTTCTCGGCCACCTTGCGGCCCCACTCGAACGCCTTGCCCTCGTGGATGATCACGCTGAAGGCGTCGATCTGCTCGCCATTGATCAGCAGGTCGAGTTTCACCAGATCGCTCTCGCGGTAGTCGGCCATTTCGTAGTCGAGCGAGGCGTATCCCCGGGAGAGCGACTTGAGCTTGTCGTAGAAGTCGAGCACGATCTCACCGAGCGGGAACTCGAAGGTGAACTCGACCCGGGTCGGATCGATGAAGTGCATCCCGTGGTAGACCCCGCGGCGATCGGTGCCCAGCTTCATGATCGGGCCGATGTAGTCCGACGGCGAGACAATCCTGGCCTTCACGTACGGTTCCAGGATGCGGGTCCGAACGCCGGCTTCCGGCAACGTCGACGGATTCTCCACCACGACCACCTCTCCGCTGGTCAGGTGGACGTGGTACTCCACCGTCGGCACCGTGGTGATCAGATCGAGATTGAACTCGCGCTCCAGTCGCTCCTGGACGATTTCCATGTGCAGCAGTCCGAGGAACCCGCACCGGAACCCGAAGCCCAGGGCCTGCGACGACTCGGGCTCGTAGCGGAGGCTGGCGTCGTTGACCTGGAGCCTTTCGAGCGCGTCGCGGAGATCCTCGTACTGGTCGGTGGTCGTCGGGTACATTCCGGCGAACACCATCGACTTGACCTCGCGGTACCCGGCCAGCAGCTCGGAGGCGGGATTGCCGGCATCGAGAATCGTGTCGCCGACCCGGGCGTCCCGCACCCCGCGGACACTCGCCACCACGTACCCCACTTCGCCGGCCTCCAACTGCTCGGTGCGGTGCTGGCCCATGGCGGGGAAACCGACTTCATCGACTTCGTACTTGTCCGCCGGATGGGAGCCGAACTGCACCATCATGCCCTTCCGGATCACTCCGTCCACCACCCGAACCGTTGGCACGGCACCTCGGTACCGGTCATAGTACGAGTCGAACACCAGGGCCCGAAGCGGCTTGTCCGGGTCGCCCTTTGGCACCGGCAGCCGGGCCACAATCGCCTCCAGAAGTTCGGGAACGCCGGTTCCTTCTTTAGCGGACACGGCCAGGATCTGGTCCCGGGTGACGCCGAGGAGTTCCATCAGCTCGGCGGCCCGCCGCTCCGGCTCGGCGCTGGGCAGATCGATCTTGTTGAGGACCGGCACAACCTCGAGGCCCGCCTCGAGCGCGAGGAAGAGGTTCGACAGGGTCTGGGCCTGAACCCCTTGCGAGGCATCGACCACCAGGATGGCGCCCTCGCAGGCCGCGAGCGACCGGGAGACCTCGTAGGTGAAGTCGACGTGGCCGGGGGTGTCGATCAGGTTGAGTTCGTACTCGTGGCCGTCCTTGGCCCGGTACGACATCCGGCAGGCGTTGAGCTTGATGGTGATCCCGCGCTCCCGCTCCAGGTCCATGTTGTCGAGGACCTGCTCTTTCATTTGCCGCTTGGCCAGCGTACCGGTTGCCTCGATCAGCCGATCGGCCAGGGTCGACTTCCCGTGGTCGATATGCGCCACGATGCAGAAATTGCGAATTCGGGACTGCTTCATGAGGTCGAATATAGTCGGGTCACCCGGAGATTCTCCGTGGGGATGAAGGCCGGTTCGATTAGGTTTGCCGGATGGCCGTCGCACGCTCTGGCTTTTCCAAACACGATCTCGGGATGCTGGTGGTTGCCCTCATCTGGGGCGCCAATTTCAGCGCCAACAAGTTCGCGCTCCGCGAGATGCCGCCGGTGGTGTTCGCGGCCACCCGGTTCATCGCGGCGAGCGTCATCATGATCACCGTGGTTCGGGTGGTCCGGCCGGGACGGCCGATCCCGGCCCGGGAGGCCTGGTTGCTTGCCGGCCTCGGTGTCATCGGCAACACGTGCTATCAGGCCGCTTTCATGACCGGGCTGGTGACCACGACCGCCATCAATGCCTCGCTCATTTTGGGGGCCTTGCCTACCGTCGTTGCCGTGCTCGGCACGGTCTTCGGAGTCGAGCGATCGGCGCCCCGGCTCTGGTGGGGGATTGTCATCGCCACCGCCGGTGTGGCTGTCGTGATTGCCGTGAAGGACATTCACTTCACGATTGAGAGCCTCCGCGGCGACTTGCTGATCCTCTTCGCCTGTGCCTGCTGGGCGGCCTTCACCGTCGGCGTTCGCCACGTCGGCCGGGGCCTCGATCCGCTGCGGGTGACCGCACTGACGATCCTCGGGGGAACGCCCGGCCTGGTGCTCCTGGCCGCCCGGGATCTCCGCGTCATGGACTGGGGAGCCCTGTCGGCCGGTGGGTGGTTCGCCCTGGTATTCTCCTCGGTTTTCGCGATCGTGATCGCGTACGTGATCTGGAGCTACGCGGTGCAGGGGATTGGCGGGAATCGGACCGCCATCTACAACTGCGTCACCCCGATCTTCGCGGCCGGTACCGCCGCCATCGTCCTGGGCGAACGGCTGGTGCCCGCCCAGGGCCTCGGGGCGGCCCTGGTCTTCGCCGGCGTGTTCCTGAGCCAGGGCGCCAGGTCGGACCCGTGACGGCGGGGCCCCGGCGGTTCACCCACCACGATTTCAATCTGGTCGTGGTGTCGCTCATCTGGGGCGGTAACTACAGCATCACCAAGCTCGCCCTCGCCCACATCGATCCGATCTTGATGGGGGCGCTCCGGTTTTCGCTCAGCACGGTGCTGCTCTGGACCCTGGTTGGCGCGCTCCGGCAGCACGGCCCCTTGCCGCGGAGGACGCTCTGGCGGTTGCTGGGGTGGGGCGTCGTCGGCCACACCTTGAACCAGTTCGCCTTCCTGTCGGGGCTCAAACTCACCAGCGCCACCAACAGCGCCCTGATCTTCGGCAATCTGCCGGTGGTCGTGGCGTTGCTCGGTCTGATGCTCGGTCACGAGCGGCCGAAGCCCCGGGTCTGGATCGGGATCGGGCTCGGCACGGTTGGCGTGATGGTCGTGGTCGGCGCGAAAGGGCTTCACTTCGGCACCGAGACTTTCAGGGGCGATGGACTGAGCGTGCTGGCCCTCCTGTTCTGGGCCTTGTTCACCGTTGGGGTCCGGCGCGAGGCCCTCGGCCTCAATTCCGCGCAGGTGACGGCGATCACCCATCTCGGTGGAACGCCGGGATTTCTCCTCGCGGCTGCGCCCCAACTGGCCCACCTCGATCCCGGGTCCCTCCATCCGGCCGTCTGGACCGGGCTCCTCTACTCGTCGGTGCTCTCCTCGGTTCTTGCGGCGGTGCTCTGGACCCGGAGCCTCAAGGCGCTGGGGGGTAGTCGCACGGCCCTCTACAACTGTATCACGCCGCTGTTTGCCGGCCTCACCGCGTGGGCCCTGTTAGGCGAACGCCCAGTCCCCGTGCAGGGGCTGGGCGCGCTGTTGGTGATCGTAGGCGTTCTGGTAAGCCGCGCCCCCGCCGAGGAAGTCGAGGGTTAGGACATTCCCCCGGCCCGGACCTCCTCGAGCCGGGCGACGGCCCGTCGGAGATGAGGGATCACGATCGACCCGCCCACGACCAATCCGATCGAAAACACCTCGTGCATCTCGGCATCGCTGACGCCTTCCTCGGCGCAACGGATCACATGATAGGTGATGCAGTCGTCACAGCGAAGCACCAGCGATGCGACCAGACCGAGCATTTCCTTGGTCTTCGCCTCGAGTGACCCGGATTCGTACGCCCGGGTATCGAGGTTGAAGAACCGGTTGGTGGTGAGGTTCCCGGCCGCGAAGATCTTTTCGTTCATCGCCAGGCGGAACGCAGTGAAGTCCGCCACGGATTCGTGACTGTGGCTCATAGTCAGGGGACCTGGTTTTCCTTCGGGACGATTTTCCGGTAACTCTCCGGATTCCAGCTTGGCCGGCCACTCGCGTTGGCGACTTCCTGGCCGAGGTAGAACACCAGTCGGAGGACCCTCGCTTCCTTCTCGGCGTCGATCTTGTCCGGCGAGTCGGTCACGGCGTGGTAGTCCGGGTGGAGCCCGCTGGTAAAGAAGAGGATCGGAATTCCCTTGCGGGCGAAGTTGTAGTGATCGGAACGAAAGTAGAGGTTCTCCTGCGGCCACAGGTCGTCCACGATCTTCATCCCGAGATCGGGATGCTCGGTCGTCACGCGGTTTGCCGTGGCTCCCAGATCCGAGTGTTCCTTGCCGATCGCGACAATGGTGTCTTTCCAGTTCCGCCCGATCATGTCCATGTTGAGGTCCGCCACGATCGCGCGGGTTTCGACGGGCGGGTGGTCGGCGAAGTGGGCACTGCCCCAGAGCCCCTTCTCCTCGCCGCTCACCGTCACGAAGATGATCGAGCGCTTGGGCCGGGCCAGCACGAAGGCCTCGGCCAATTCGACCACTCCGACGGTGCCCGAGCCATCGTCATCGGCGCCGTTGCAGATGCGGTCGGCGGGGTTGGAGCCGCTGCAGCCGCCGCCGACATGGTCCATGTGGGCCGACATCACCACGTACTCGTTCTTCAACGTCGGATCGGTTCCTTCGAGAATGCCGACGGTGTTGGGCACCATCACGGACTTGGCTTCACCCATCTTCCCGATGGCATCCACGCGCCAGCCCGCCATCGGCGAGACGGTGGTGATCTGGGACGCCCGGGCTCTCGCGATCGCGCCGGCGAGGTCGGGCAGGCCATCGGCGAACCGTTGCTCGGCCGCGAGGCCGAAGAACCGTCCAGTTGAGGCGCCGGTGGATGGGCGGGGCGGTCCGAGTCGCGCCTGGGGCCCGCGCGGCATGCCGAGCCCAAGCTGGCCGGCCATCGAGTCGCTGTTCACCGGCAGCACGACACCGCGGGCTCCCCGGGATACGACGGCCACGGCGGCGGCCTGCAGGCCCGGTGCCATGCCGTGGCTCCAATCGAAGACCAGCAGTGCCACCTTGTCCCGGATCAGCTCCGCCGAGAGTTTGGCGGTATCGAGGGCGGCGCCGGCGGCGATCACTACCAGGTCGCTGGTCGACAGGGCCCGGGGAGGGACTCCCTGGATCATCACGTCGGTTCCGAGCTGAAGCCGGAGCCGCTGCCCGGAGGGTGAGGTGAACTGGAAGAACGAGGAGTCGGCGTCCGGCGACGACAGATTGATCTCGTAGCGCTGGATGTAGGCGCCCTGGTCGCCGCCGGGCTTGAGCCCCAGTCGTTTGAATTCCCCGGCCACCCACGTCGCCGTCTTCTCAAGTCCGTCGCTCGGGGTGTCGCGGCCGCCCATCGAATCGTGGGCGATGATCTCGATGCGTCGCCGGACATCGGCTTCGGTAATCGTGCCCACCGCCTTCTTGATGGCCTCGCTTTGCGCGGACGCCATGACCGGTGTCACCAGCGCCAGAAATGCCATGACCCGAACTCTCACCAGCACCTCCCGGAAACGAGTGGCCCCCGTCGGTCGTGCCGGCGGGGGCGATTGCCTTTGGCCATCCCGATCCTAAGCTAACGACTCGAAGGCGGAGGCGCGGGATTCGGCGAAGGAGGCGGGCGGCGGCGCTTGAGCTGTGGCTCGGCAGGCGGCTTCGGTTTGGGACGGGGCGGCCTCGGTGGCTGGAGACTGGATGAGACCGCCAGCGCTACCGGCAACGCTTTGGGGGAGAAAGCGCCACCGAGTAGCGTGACGAACCCAATTACAACAACGACCTGCTCCATTTTCACAGTGGTATCCCATCCTCTCCGGCCGATGGATGAGCAGGGGCCATGCCACCGCGGAGCCCGGCGGTAACTCGTTCATGACGCAAAGGATAGGGCGGCCCGCCGCGATTCATGCCCCGACCGGGCGTCACCGGCATGAGACAGAAGTGACCTCGCGTTGACTTTTCAGCCTTCGGCCCGGTACGTTCGGCCGCGTATGGTATCGGTCCGTCCCCGGGAACGTCTTGACCTGCTCGATCCGGCCGAAGTGGCCCGGTTGGGCGGGATCGAAGTGTTGACCGACGGCATCGTCGAAGGATTTCTCACCGGCCTGCATCGCTCGCCGCGCCGAGGGTTTTCGGTCGAATTTGCCGAACACCGGGCCTACCAGCCCGGCGACGAACTCCGGTACGTCGACTGGAAGATCCTCGCCCGGAGTGACCGGCTCTACGTCAAGCAGTTCGAGGAGGAGACCAATCTTCGGGCCATGGTGGTGCTCGACACCAGCCGGTCGATGGGTTGGTCCGGCGCGCCGGGCAGCCGACTGACCAAGCTGGAGTATGCCAAGCGCCTGGTGGCGGCCATGATGCTGGTCCTCCTTCGGCAACGCGACGCGACCGGGCTGATCACCTTCGATGACGCGGTCCGGTCGGTCACCCCGCCGCGGGCCCGACTCGGGCACTGGCATCAACTCTTGTCGGTCATCCACCGGACCGAAGCGGGCTCGCAGACCGCAGCTGAACCGGCTCTCCGCATGGTCATGGACCAGCTCCGGCGACGGGGCCTCGTCGTCTTCGTTTCGGACCTTCTTCTGGATCGCGACCTGGCCATCAAGGCCCTCCGGTTCCTTCGCCACCGCGGGCATCAGGTGCTGGTCCTCCATGTCATGGATCCAGGAGAACTTGCCCTCGAAGGTCCGGCTGAGGCCCGGTTCGAAGACCCGGAAACCGGCCAGCACGTCACCCTTCGCCCGTCCGACTGGGCCGGCGTGTATGCCCGTACGGTGGAGACCGTGGTCCTCGACTGGCGGATGGCCTGCCGTCGCCACGGGATGGCGTATGAACGGGTGACCACTGATACGCCGTTTGGACTGGCGCTCCGCCAGGCGCTGGTTCGCTCGACCCACGTGGCGTGAAATGACGTTCGCGTTTCCGTGGGCCCTGGCCGGCCTCGCCCTGGCCGCCGTGCCGATCGTGCTGCACCTGATCGCCCGCCGCGAACCGCCCACGGTGCTGTTCCCGGCCACCCGCTACCTCGCCGACGCGACCAGGCTCCATCAGCGCCGCCTGCAGCTTCAGAATCTTCTCCTGCTGGTCGTTCGGACGCTGCTCATCGCGGCGGTCATGCTGGCGGCGGCCGGGCCCCGCTGGCCCCGGGCTTCCCTCGGCACCCATTCGCCGACGGCTGCGGTGCTGCTTCTCGACAACTCACTCTCGAGCGGCGCCATTCGGGCCGGTGTCCCGGTGCTTGATGGACTGAAGCGTGCCGGGCGCGCGGTGCTGGCCCTGGCCTCGGCGGAAGACCGCCTCTGGTTGCTCACGGCCGACGGAGTGCCCCGGGCGGGCACGGCTGCCGGACTCGCCGGGATGGTGGATTCGCTAGCCGCGGTGCCCGCCCGGCTCGACCTCGGTGTGCAGCTGGTGGCTGCCGCCGCACTGCTCCGGTCCGCGGACCGGGCTGGTGAGATCATCGTCATCTCCGATTTCCAGCGCTCCGGGCTCAGCGGCGGCCGCTATGATGGGCCGGTTACGGCGCTCCGGCCGCCGGGCGACCCGCCCGCCAATGCCGGGATCGCCGCGCTCACGGTGGGAAGTCAGCCCTGGGGACAGGATGGGGGAACGGTCGCCGTCCGGGTCGGCGGGACCGGCGAGCGGGCCCGGTCGGTCTCGATCGCGACCGAAGGCCGCCCAGCCCGTCAGCTATTGGTCCCGGTGGGGGGCACCGCCACGCACCGGCTGCTCGCCCTGGCGCCCGGGTGGCGGACCGTAACCGCCGAGCTCGATCCGGACGAATTGCGACTCGACGATCGCCGGGTGGTCGTGGTGCGGGTGGCGCCCCCCGCACGGGTCAGCATCGGAGATGCCGGGGCGTTCGCGACGACCGCGGTGCAGGTGCTCGAACAGAACGGCCGGGTCGCGGCCGGCGCCGAGGTGTCTCTCGGGACGTTAGGCGCGGCGGCCTCGGTGGTGCTGCCCCCCGCCGATCCGGCCCGGCTCGGCGCCGTCAATCGGGCCTTGGCGGCGCGAGGTTCGTTGTGGCGCTTCGGCGATCCCGCGATCACCGCCACGGCGACGGACAGCGGGCCATGGCTCGGCCGGGAGCGGATCCAGCGGCGGTATCGCCTGGCGTACCAGGGCGGTGCGCCGATCGATGTCCTGGTGACCGCCGGTGGAGAGCCGTGGGTCGTTCGGAGCGGCCGAACAGTGTTGGTAGGCAGCCGGTTCGAGCCGGACTGGACCAGCCTTCCCCTGAGCGCCGGTTTCCTGCCGTTTCTTGACGCCCTGGTGAACCGGGCCGCTCGTGGGGAACTGGTCCATCTCGAGGCAGCCCCCGGAGACCGGATCCTGGTGCCGGATCGGGTCACCGCGATTGTTGCGGGGAACCGGAGATGGCCGATCGAGGGCGGGTCGGCGTTCCGGCCCACGGCGCTGGGGCCGTACTTTCTGCTGGTCGATCGCGACACCGTCGGCTCGATCTCGGTGAATCCAGACAGCCGCGAGTCGGATCTCGCGCCGGCCTCGGTTGCGGAGATCGAGGCGCTGTGGCCCAAAGCCAGAGTAGCCGATCTGGAGCGGGCGGGTGCGGTCGCCTTCCGGGCGGGCACGACGAGCGATGTCCGCGGTCCATTGCTGGCCCTGGCGGCGGCTCTCCTGCTCGTCGAGACGATTCTCGCCGCCGGTCGGCGACGAGTACCGACCCGATGATTCGACCGGTGCTCGACGCTTTCGGGCGGACGCGATTCGCGGGTGAGTTGCGTGCGGCCCTGCCGACCGGCGGCAAGACCCTTCGCTTGGGCGGCCTCCCCGGGTCGAGCCCGGCGGTAGTAGCGGCGTGGCTGGTGGACGGGCAGCCCAACCGTCTCCTGGCGGTGGTCGCAACCACCCCGGCCGAGGCCGAACGCTGGCTGGCGGACCTGGGGCAACTCACCGATCAACCGGTCGGGCTCTATCCACAGCGCGAGGCCCTCGGCGAGGAGGAACACCACGTCGAGATCGCCGGGGAGCGAACGGAAACACTCGAAGCGCTCCTGGCCGGCCGACTCCGGATCGTCATCACAACCGCCCGGGCGAGCGCCGAGCGCACGGCGGTGGCAACCGCGCTGGCCGAGTTCCGGCTGGAACTGACCCGTGGCGGGGCCGTGCCGCTGGCGCAGGTGACCGGCCGTCTCGAGCACATGGGATATCAGCGGGTGCCGACCGTCACGGAGGTCGCCCAGTTCAGTGTCCGGGGCGGCATCATCGATCTTTACGGGTTCGGGATGGAAGCGCCCACCCGTTGCGAGTGGTGGGGGGACGTGATCGAGAGCCTCCGTGGATTCGATCTCACGAGTCAGCGGAGCCTGGGTGAAGTGGATCGAGTCTCGGTGCTTCCGGTCCGGACGGTCACCCCCGCCGATCGCTCCGGGCCGGTGGCCCGAGTTTCCCTCCTCGACCTCCTGCCGTCCGGCACTCTCATGATGGTCGATTCGTCGACGGCCAACGCCGAGGAGGTGACGCGCGCCTGGCGCGAAGCGGAACACCACCTCGACGTGGCCCGCCGGCTTGGCGAGGAAGTGCCTCGACGCGCCGATCTGTTCCTCGATCCGGAGGTCTGGCGCGAGGCGGTGGGGCGCTTCGGCACGGTTACGCTGCGGGAGGATCCGGTCGATCTGCAGGCCGGGTTCCTGCCGCCGGAAAAGATCGACCGGGACATCAAGCGGCTTCGAACGCTGCTTGACGGCGGCCTGGCCACGCTGATTCTGTGTGACAACGAAGGGCAGCTCGAACGGCTCACCGAACTGCTCGATGAGCAGGGCCGGCCCGGGGCCGCGGCGCTCGCGGTTGGGGCGCTCGACGGTGGTTTCGTGATGCCGTCCCTCCGGGTGATGACGGACCACGAGGTGTTTCGCCGGGCGCGGCGGCTTCGCCGGGCCCGGCGGTATCGCCAGGCGGCACCGACCGTCGTGGCCGGCACCCTCACGAATGGCGACTACGTCGTCCACCTCGAGCACGGGATCGGGATCTACCGGGGTATCGCGACCATCGAGGTGGAAGGCGGCGTCATCGAGGTCGCGGTGGTGGAGTACGAGGGCGGCGACAAGCTCCACGTGCCGCTCTACCGACTCGACCAGCTGGAGCGGTACCGGTCGGCGACGGAGGACGGCGACGAGGCGCCGCCCCGGATCCACAAGCTCGGCAGCGCGGCCTGGAAGAAGACCCGCGAGCGGACCAGGGAGGCGATCCAGCTGATGGCGGCGGAGCTGCTCGACCTCTACGCGCGCCGTCAGGTGAGCGCCGGTTTCTCGTTCCCGCCGGACGGCAAATGGCAGCGGGCACTCGAATCGAGCTTCCTCTATGAGGACACGCCCGACCAGCGGAAGTCGACCGACGACGTCAAGCGGGACATGGAACGTCCGGTGCCGATGGATCGCCTCCTGGTAGGCGACGTCGGCTACGGCAAGACCGAAATCGCGGTGCGGGCGGCGTTCAAGGCCATCCAGGGCGGCAAGCAGGTAGCCGTGCTGGTGCCCACCACGGTGCTGGCGGAGCAACATGGCCGGACCTTCGCCGAGCGGCTGGCCGATTTTCCGGTGAAGATCGAGGTGCTGTCGCGGTTTCGGACCGCCAAGGAGCAGAAGGCGGCCCTCCAACAGTTGGAGGCGGGGGCGATCGATGTGGTCATCGGTACTCACCGCCTGCTGTCCAAGGACGTGACCTTCAAGGATCTGGGCCTGGTGGTGATCGACGAGGAGCACCGGTTCGGCGTCAAGCACAAGGAACAGCTCCGGGCTCTCAAGTTGGCGGTGGACGTACTCAGTCTGACCGCCACACCGATTCCGCGGACGCTCCACATGTCCCTGGCGGGCATCCGCGACATGAGCGTGATCGAGACCGCGCCTCGGGACCGTTCACCCATCCTGACGTTCGTCGAGCCTTGGGACGACGGATTGCTCGAGGAGGCCTTCGCGCGGGAACTCGACCGGGGCGGCCAGGTGTTCCTGGTGCACAACCGGATCGAGACCATCGAAACCATCGCGGCCCGGGTCCGGGCGCTCGCGCCGAGGGCCCGGATTGCCGTCGGGCACGGCCAGATGTCCGCCGAGGCGCTCGAAAAGGTGATGCAGCGGTTCGTCTCGGGGGAGGTCGATATCCTGGTGGCCACGATGATCGTGGAATCGGGGCTCGACGTGCCCAACGCCAATACGATGGTGGTGCACGACGCGCACCGCCTCGGCCTGGCCCAACTCTATCAGCTCCGCGGCCGGGTCGGCCGGAGCCATCGACGGGCCTATTGCTACCTCCTGACCCCCGATCTGATCGACCTCGCCGCCGAAGACCGGCTTCGGGTGCTGGAGCACCACACCGAACTTGGGGCCGGGTACCGGATCGCGCTCAAGGATCTGGAGATTCGGGGTGCCGGGAACCTCCTCGGGAGCGAGCAGTCGGGGCATGCCCACGCGGTCGGGTTCGATCTCTACCTTCGGTGGCTCGAGGAAACCGTGAAGTCGCTGCGGAACGGGAAGGGGTTGATCGAAACGCCCGCACCGCCCGACGTCGTGTTCGACCGGCCGGCGCACCTCCCCGACGACTACATCGCCGACGACGACACCAAACTGGATATCTACCGCCGACTGGCGCGCGCGGCCGATCTTGGCGAAATTAATGAGTTGCGTCAGGAGCTTCGGGAAAGATTCGGTCCGCCCCCTCAGGCGGCGGAACATCTCCTCGATCTGACTCGGCTCCGGACCATCGGGGCGGGATTGGGGATTCAGCACATCCTGGTGCGAGGCGAAGAAGCCCGAGTGAGCTTCCGGGCCGGTACGGCCCCGCGGATGGCGCGGCTCACCGCGGCCCTCGACCGGGTTCAATTGGCGGCGGACGTTCGCCGCACGGTTCCGCTCTCGCTCCGCCTGGTTCGGCTCGGAGGGGAAGAGATCATTCCGGCGCTGGTACGGGCGCTGGCGCAGGTCGGCAAGACGGAGTAGCGCGACGGTAGGCGCCTTTGAGTCATCATTCGAATTCCGATTGGAGTAGACATGAAGCGGTGGGTTTTGGCGGTGTTGACGGGGGGCGCGCTCCTCGCCGGATGCGATCGGTTCGCGGCCCGGTCGGATGTGGCGGCGTTGGTCGGCGATCATCAACTGTCCGCCGAGCGGGTGGCGGGGATCATGGGCAAGTCCGGTGGCGGGCCGACGGTCCAGGCGGCGGAGTTCATCTCCAACCTCTGGCTCGACTATTCGTTGTTCGCCCGGGCGCTGGCTGAGGGGAAGATCAAGACCGACTCGACCACGGTGGAACAGGTTCTCTGGCCGACCCTGGCGACTGCGCGGGTCAGGATGTGGCGCGACTCCGTCCAGGCCAAGCGGGCGAAGCTCGGCCCGAACGCGGCCGACAGTGCTTTTGCCGCCGGGACCGAGCGGGTCTTCCAGCACATTATTCTGATTCCGACCGGCCCGACTGCGGCCGACACGGCCAAAGCCAAGAAGCAGATCGATGGCGTCCTGGTTCGAGTCAAGGGCGGCGCCATTTTCGGTGACGTGGCCAAGGAGGTCAGCGCAGACGGCAGCAAGAACGACGGGGGCTTCCTCCCGTTCGGTCCGAAGGGCCAGTTCGTCAAGGAATTCGAGGACGCCGCCTGGGCGCTCAACCCCGGCGACATCAGTCCGGTGGTGAAGAGCCAGTTCGGCTTTCACATCATCCGCCGGCCCCCGTTGGCCGAGGCCAAGAAGCGGGTCGAGCAGGTGCTGATCCAGAAGACCTCCGGCAAGATTGACTCGGCGTACATCGGCGAGTTGTCCGCCGCCGCGAACCTCAAGGTCAGCTCGGGTGCCGGGGCCGCCATGAAGACGGCCATCGCCTACCCCGAGGGAGCCCGGGGCTCGAAGCAGACGCTGGTGAGCCTCAAGTCGGGTGACGTGACCCTGGGCGACTTCGTCCGGTGGACCGCGATGTTCCCGCTCCAGGCGAAGATGCAGATCCGAAACGCCAACGACAGCCTCCTCGGCGAGTTTGCCAAGGATCTGGCCTACCGGACCATGATGTTGCGGGCGGCGGATTCGGCCGGGATGAAGCTCGCCGGGCCGATGCGCCAGTTTGCCCAGATGCGGTATCAGCAGGCGGTGGACCAGTTGCGGAACGAACTGGGCCTCTCGGTGCCGGAACTCGGTGACAGCTCCAAGCTGACGGTCGCGCAGAAGACCAAGGTTGCCGACGGGAAGGTCGAGGACTTCTTCGCCCGGCTGCTCGACGGCAAGGCGCAGATGCAGGTGTTGATGCCGGAATTGGCCGATCATCTCCGGGCCACGGAGGGGGGCAAGGTCAATCAAGCGGGCGTTGCCAGGGCAGTGGAGCTCGCCACCGCGCAGTTCCATCGTGATTCGGCGGCGGCCGCGGCCAAGGGTCCGCAGCCCTCGCCAGGCGCGGTTCAGCAGGCGCCGGGCGGACCGCCGATCGGCGGGGACAAGCCGGCGGCCCAGCCGAAGAAGCCGTAAGGAGCGACAGCGTAGCGTGACAGCAATCCGATTCTTGGCTACGGCGGCCGCAGCCCTCTGGGTTGCCACCGCCGTGGCGCCCCGGGCCACGGCGCAGGTGGCTGACACGACCAACACGATCGACCGGGTCATCGCGGTGGTCGGTACCAAGACGATCCTCGCTTCCCAGGTGGCGGAGCGGCTGTTCGTGGAGTTGAGCGGCCGGGAACCGCCCAAGGATCCGAAAGTCCTCGTCCAGCTCAGGAAGTCCATTCTCGAGTCGTTGGTCAGCGAGGAACTCGTGGTGCAGGAAGCCTCGCGGGACACGTTGATCAAGGTGACCGACCAGGAGGTTACCGAGTCGGTGAACGAGCTGTACAAGAACGTCCGGGGGCGGTACACCAGCGAGGAACTGTTCCGGAACGAGTTGCAGAAAACCGGATTTCAGACGCTGGAGGAGTGGCGGAGTTTTTCGGCCGACCAGCAGCGGCGGAAGTTCCTGTCCGACCGCTACTGGAGCCGGCTCGGCCAGCAGAAAAAGGTGAAGGACATCCCCCCGACCGATGGCGAGGTCCGGGAATACTTCGACCAGAACAAGGCCTCGTTCCCAGCGCGGTCGGAGGGGGTCTCGTTCAAACAGATCATCCTGACGCCGAAACCGACCGACGCCGCGAGAGCGGTCGCCAAAGCACTGGCCGATTCGATCGTCACCGAACTCCGGAAGGGGGGAGATTTCGCCACCGCGGCCCGGCGATTCTCGATGGACCCCGGGACCAAGGAGCAGGGCGGTTCACTGAACTGGATCCGGCGCGGGCAGGGCTGGGATCCGAAGTTCGAGGAGGCCGCATTCTCGCTTCGGCCGGGGCAGATCTCGGATCCGGTCGAGTCGTCGTTCGGGTATCACCTCATTCAAGTCGAACGGGTGCAGCCGGCCGAAATACAGGTCCGGCACATCCTGATCATGCCGGCCGTGGACTCCACCGACGCCGATCGAAGCCGGAAGCTGGCCGAGGCGACCTACGTGGCGATCAAGTCCGGGGCCTCGTTCGACAGCCTTCAGCGGCTGTACCATGACAAGGCCGAGGAACGGGATGTCGAGCAGTTCCCGCTCGACAAGCTGGTCCAGTCGGCGCCGGCCTACGGCACCGCCTTCCGCGATGCCAAGCAGGGTGAACTGGTCCCGCTCTTCAAGCTCGACGCGCCTGATCCGCATCGGGCCAAGTGGACCATTGTCCTGTTGACGAACCGGATTCCCGCTGGTGAGGTCCGGTTCGAGGATGTCCGGGACCGGATCCGGTCCAGTCTGGCCGGCGTGCTGAGTCGGAAGAGGCACATCGACCGCCTCCGTGCTGTCGCCTTCGTGGAGGTGCGCGACATTTGACCGTCCGCCGCCCCCGGCTCGCGATCACGTTAGGCGACCCGCGGGGTATCGGGCCGGAAGTCGTTGCCAAGGCGCTCCGCGAACCGCTCGCCGCCGACCTCACTTTCATCGGAGCCGAAGACCAGATGGGCGAGTTGCCCGGCACCCGGGTATCCCTGGGCTCCTGGCGGCTTGGTTCGGGCGCGCGCCCGGAGGACCGGCCCCGGGTGGCCCGGGCAGGCCAACTGGCCGGCCATGCGGTGGAACGGGCGGTCGCCCTGGCCCGCTCGGGGGACGTCGATGCGATCGTGACCGCGCCGGTGGAGAAGCACGCCCTTCACGTGGCAGGGTTCCGCTATCCCGGCCACACCGAGTGGCTGGCCCATCTGGCCGGCGATGTCGATGTGGCGATGATGCTGGCCGCAGGGTCGCTGCGGGTGGTGCTGGTGACCACCCACGTGGCGCTCCGGGATGTGCCGGCATTGCTCACCGTCGACCGGATCGTCCGGACCGGCCGGGTGGTTCAGCGGGGGCTCCGGGAATGGTTCGGGATCGCCGAGCCGCGGCTGGCGCTTTGCGCGCTCAACCCGCACGCGGGGGAGCAGGGCCTCTTCGGCGACGAGGAAGCCCGGGTGCTCCTGCCGGCGGCGAAGACGTTAGGCGCCGCCGGACCGCTCCCTGCCGACACGGTGTTCGTCCGGGCCATGCGGGGAGAGTTTGACGCCGTCCTGGCGCCGTATCACGATGTCGGGATGACGGCGATCAAGGTGGCGGCGTTCGGGCAGGGCGTGAACGTGACCCTCGGCCTCCCGTTTCCGCGGACGAGCCCGGACCACGGGACCGCCTTCGACATTGCCGGGCAGGGCGTGGCGGACGCCGGCAGCATGCGCGAGGCGATCGAGTTGGCGGCCAGGCTGGCTATCCGTCCTTCCGCCCCGCTGTCCTCTCCGCCCGCACCGCCTTCACCCGCCGGCCTTCCATCGTGACGATTTCGAAGGTGAACCCGCCGGCCGGGATCCGATCCCCGGGCCGGGGCAGCCGGCCGAGGTGGCCGAACAGGAAGCCGCCGACGGTGGTATAGTCACGGTCTTCGAGAGTGGCGTCGTATTCGGTATTGAACTCCGCGATGGGGGTGGCGCCGTCGATCAGGGAGGCTCCTTCGGAAGCCACGGCGGGCCGGTCGACCGCGTCGTGCTCATCGAAGATCGGTCCGACAATCTCCTCCAGCAGATCTTCCATCGTGACGAGGCCGGCGGTGCCTCCGTATTCGTCGAGGACGATCGCCATGTGGGTCTTGAGCCGCTTCATGTCGGCCAGAACGTCTTCGACCTCGCGAGTTCCGGGAACGAGATGGGGCGGCCGGACGATCGAGCGGATCGGTGCGCCGGGATCGGTCCGGAGGGTTTTGAGGATGTCCTTGGCGTGGACGATGCCGATGATGTCGTCGAGGGAGTCGAGGTGGACCGGGTAGCGGGACCGGCCGGCCTGGGCGACGATGTCGGCGGCCAGTTCGATGGTGAGACTGGCGTCGAGGGCCACGATCTCGGTTCGAGGCGTCATGACGTCCTGGGCCGTCTTCTCGCTGAATTCGAAGACTCCCTCGAGGAGCCGGGCATCCTGGGTCTCGAGTTGCCCCCCCTCCTGGCTCTGCTCCACGAGCATCCGGATTTCCTCCGGGGAGTGAAGCCGTTCGTGCGAGGCCGGCGGTTTGATCCGGATCAGCCGGAGGAGCAGATTGGCCGTCCAGTTGAGGAACCGGATCGGGGGGGCCATGACCCAGGCGAAGGCCACGAGAGGCGGCGCCAGCCAGCTGGCCAGGATCTCAGGGTAGAGCAGGGCCAGGGCCTTGGGCACCAGTTCACCCACGATAAGCAGGGTGTAGGCGATGACCGCGAAGGCGATGACCGAGGCCAGGGCGCGGGTGTCCACGGGCCCGATTGTGGGCGGCAGGCCCTTGAAGACCCGGAGGATCAGGTCGGCCATGGCCGGTTCGCCGATACGGCCGAGGCCGAGCGAGCAGATGGTGATGCCGAGTTGGGTGGCCGAGATGTAGCGGGCGAGCGATTGTAACACCCGCTGCGCCACCATAGCTTTGCGATCCCCAGCCTTGGCCATCTCGCCGAGCCGGGTCCGGCGGGCCCCGACCAGGGCGAATTCCGCCGAGACGAAAAACGCATTGGCCAGCACGAGACCCAGGACGGCCAGCAGGCCACCCAGGATCGACCCCAGAGGAGAGTGTTCCATACCCGGGAACGTTAGTACCGCCGGAGCGGTCGAGCGAGAGGCCATCTCGAAGACGCTGATCGTAGTGCTGATCCTGACCGCGCTTTTCATGGTGGTCGAGGCGGTGGCGGGGTATGTCAGCGGCTCCCTCGCCCTGCTGGCCGACGCGGGCCACATGCTGATCGATGTGGGGGCTCTGGGCCTCACCGCCTTTACGGCCTGGCTGGCTCGGAAGCCAGCGTCGCCGACCAAGACGTATGGGTATCTCCGAATGGAGATCTTTGCGGCGGTGGTCAACGGCGCCGCGTTGATCGGGATCGCGGTCGCGGTGGTGCGGGAAGCGATCACCCGGCTCGCGGCTCCGCCGACGATCCGGGTCGACATCTTCCTGGTCGCGGCGATCGCCGGCCTCCTGATCAACATGGTGAGCCTCCGGATGCTCCACGGTCACCGGCACGGCGGCCTCAACGTCCGGGGGGCCTACCTCCACGTGATGGGCGACCTCCTCGGTTCGGTTGGGGCGGTGCTGGCGGCCCTGATCGTCATGGCCACGGGCTGGACCCTGGCCGACCCGATCATGTCGATTCTCCTGTCGCTCTTGATCCTTGGCGGGGCCTGGCAGCTGCTTCGCGAGAGCACCGCCATCCTGCTCGAGGCTGCCCCGCCTCACGTTCCGCTTGACGAGGTCCGGCGGACGCTTCTGGCGGTTGAGGGGGTGGAGGACGTCCACGATCTCCATGTGTGGACCGTCACCAGCGGGGTCGTGGCCATGAGCGGCCATGTGCTGATTCCGGACCTCAGCCGCCACCCGGCCGCCCTCAAGGCCATGCTCCACGAGCTGGAGCACCTCGGGATCCAGCATTCGACCCTTCAGCTGGAGGTCGAGGACCACTGTGAGGGGCTCGATTGCCTCCGCCGCGACGCGGCCGGTTCGGGGACCGGGCACGATCACCGGCCCCAGCACGTCCACGAACACTAGGGTTTTTCGGGCCCCCTGACCCCCCGGGCTGGCTGTCTTGCGCCCCCCTCCCCCCCCGCCTATATATGCCCCCTCAAGGGGGTAGCAGCTTTGCAGATTCGTAACATCGCCATCATCGCCCACGTCGACCACGGCAAGACCACCCTGGTAGATCAGATGCTCCGCCAGGCCGGCGCTTTCCGGGAGAATCAGCACGTGGAGGAGCGGGTGATGGATTCGAACCCCCTCGAGCGTGAACGCGGCATCACCATCCTCGCCAAGAACACCTCGGTCCGCTGGCGCGGCACCAAGATCAACATTGTCGACACGCCCGGGCACGCCGACTTTGGCGGCGAAGTCGAACGGATTCTCCGGATGGTGGACGGGGTGCTGATTCTGGTGGATGCGGCGGAAGGTCCCATGCCGCAGACCCGGTTCGTCACCCGGAAGGCGTTAGGCCTGGGGCTCCGGCCGATCGTCGCCATCAACAAGATCGATCGATCCGACGCCGAACCGTACCGGGTGCACGATGAGGTGCTGGGGTTGTTCATCGACCTTGAAGCCTCTCACGATCAGCTGGAAGCGCCGTTCCTCTACACCTCGAGTCGCCACGGCACCTCGACGGTGGAACTGGAAACGCCGGGAACCGATCTGGTCCCGCTGTTCGAAGCCATCGTTCGGCATGTGCCCCCGCCGACCGGGGACCCGACGGGGCCGTTCCAGATGCTGATCTCGACCTTGGACCATTCGCCGTTCCTCGGCCGGCTCGGGATCGGCCGGATCGAACGCGGCGTGGTCAAAGTCGGCGACCCGGTGGCCCTGCTGCCGCTTGGGGAACCGGGTCTGGTGTCTGAGGAAGTCATCGAACGGAGCCGGATCACCAAGCTGT
>JAYUZK010000024.1:0-3497 GCA_043751835.1 Gemmatimonadota bacterium
TCTAAACCTATGTGCGGAATCGTCGGGTACGTGGGACCACGGCAAGCCACCACGATCCTCGTGGATGGCCTGAAGCGCATGGAGTACCGAGGCTATGACTCCTCCGGTATCGCGGTCATCAATGGGAACGGGGTCAAGGTCCGGAAAGCGGCGGGCAAGCTGTCCGCGCTCGTCGATCGCCTGAAGGGCGACACGCCGGAGGGCACCGTTGGGGTGGGACACACTCGGTGGGCCACCCACGGTGCCCCGACCACGCCGAACGCCCACCCGCATCTCGACCAGAGCGGGCGGATTGCCGTGATCCACAACGGGATCATCGAAAACGCCGGCACCATCCGGAAAGCGCTCGAAAAGCACGGCCATACCTTCAATTCCGAAACCGATACCGAGGTTCTCGCCCACCTGATCGGCGAGTACTACACCAACGACCTCGAGGAGGCGGTGGCCTCGGCGTTGTGGGATGTTGAGGGAGCCTACGGCATCGCCGTGATCTGTTCCGACGAGCCCAACACCCTCGTGGCGGCTCGGAAGGGCTCGCCGCTGCTGGTGGGGGTGGGCGATGGCGAATATTTCGTGGCGTCCGACGCGTCGGCCATTCTCGAGCACACGCGGTCGGTTGTCTATCTCGACGACGGCGAGATGGTGGTCCTCAAGCGGGACGGCTACCGGGTCCGCAATCTGACCGAAACCCACGTCGACAAGCCGGTCAACCAGATCGAGTGGGACCTCGCCACCATTGAACGGGGTGGCTACGCCCACTTCATGCTCAAGGAAATCTTCGAGCAGCCGGACAGCCTCACGAACACGCTCCGCGGCCACTTGCTCGAAGAGGAAGGAACGGCTCGCCTGCATGGGCTCAAGCTGTCCGATGATGAGCTCAAGCGGTTCGACCGGATCATCATCACGGCGTGCGGAACGTCATGGCACGCCGGCCTGATCGGCGAGTACCTGATCGAGGAACTGGCCCGGATCCCGGTGGAGGTGGAGTACGCGTCGGAGTTCCGCTACCGCAATCCGGTGCTGGACGACCGTTGCCTTCTGATTGCGATCTCCCAGTCCGGCGAGACGGCCGATACCCTGGCCGCGATCCGGGAAGGGAAGCGCCGCGGGGCTCGCGCCATCGGCCTCGTCAATGTGGTCGGCTCGACCATCGCCCGGGAGGTGGACGGCGGCCTTTATCTCCGCGCCGGGGCCGAGATCGGCGTGGCCAGTACCAAGGCGTTCAACAGCCAGGTGGGTGCCCTCGCGATGGTGGCCCTCCGCCTGGCCCGGCTCAAGAACATGAGCGTGCTGCAGGGCCGCGAATTCATCGACGCCCTCAACAAGCTGCCCGACCAGATTCGGGAGATCCTCGGTCGGTCCGAGCAGGTCGAGCGGCTGGCGGAGAAGTATCACAAGGCCACCAACTGCCTCTACCTGGGCCGCGGGGTCAATTTCCCGGTGGCCCTCGAGGGTGCCCTGAAGCTCAAGGAAATTTCCTACATCCATGCCGAGGGATACCCGGCCGCCGAGATGAAGCACGGGCCGATCGCGCTGATCGACGAAAACATGCCGGTCGTGATCGTCGCGCCGATGGACGCTGTCTATTCGAAGATCGTGTCCAACGTGGAAGAGGTGAAAGCCCGGAAGGGCCGCGTAGTGGCCATCGTGACCGACGGCGATACCGAGATCACCAAGCTGGCCGAGGACACCTTCCCGATCCCACGGACTCACGATTTGTTGACCCCGATCCTGGCCAGCGTGCCGCTCCAGCTTTTCTCGTACTACGTCGCCGTGCTTCGGGGATGCAACGTGGATCAGCCGCGGAATCTGGCCAAGAGCGTCACCGTCGAATAGCCCGGCCGATTGATCGAAGGGACGGCCTCGCCAGGTTATCTTGGCGAGGCCTCGCTTTTTAAGGGGTTCTGACTCCTTCACCAACATCCGGGATGACTTATGGGATTGCTCGATGGATTGCTGGGCGGCATCGTCGGCGCCGAAATGGCCACGGTCGTGAACGGGTTGATCCAGAAACATGGCGGGCTGCAGGGGCTGGTCAGTGAATTCGAGAAGAAAGGGTTGGGGGCCACGGTGAAGTCCTGGGTTGGCACCGGACCCAATCAGGCGATCTCGCCCGATCAGGTCCACCAGGCGCTCGGCGCCGATACCATTGCGCAGATGGCTGCCAAGTTCGGTCTCTCGCCTCAGGACCTGTCTCAGAAGCTGTCCCAGATTCTGCCCAAGGCGGTCGATTCGTTGACCCCGGACGGCACCATCCCCAAGGCCTGAAATCCCCCCAGGTCGGTGATCGCCCTTGGGGTCTTGACAATAAGTGTTATAACACTTATAATCAGTCCATGTCGCCCCAGCAGATCCTCGCCGAATTGAAGCAGACCAGGCCCTTCTCGACCCTCGAAGAGACCGCCGGCGTCGGGCTGGCCCGGACCGCGGCGATCCTCGACCACGCGTTCTCCGAGGCCCTCCGGCCCCATGGCGTCACCCCGACCCAGTACAACGTGCTTCGGATTCTCCGGGGTGCCGGTCCGGCCGGGCTCTGCCGGAACGAGGTTCGAGACCGCCTGGTGGCCCGGGTCCCGGACGCCACCCGGCTGCTCGACCGGATGGAGGACCTGGGCGTCGTGTCCCGGGACAGGGACAACCCGGATCGACGCTACGTGACGGCTCGGATCACGCCAGCCGGCACCAAACTGCTGGCCGAGCTGGATGGGTTGGTGCTGGCGTTGAATCGGCGCTGGTTCGGGCACCTTGGGCCGGCCGGGCTGACCCGGCTGATCGAATTGCTCGATGAAATTCGGCGCGCCAAGAGCGAGTGATCTTTTTTTTGTAAAAGTAAGTGTTGTCACACATAACTCTGGAGGAACGGAATCATGACCAGCACCGCAGCGGTACCCACCACGTGGAACATCGACCCGACCCATTCCCTGGTCGAGTTCTCCGTCAAGCACATGATGATCACCACCGTCAAGGGGCGGTTTGGCGCGGTGAGCGGGTCGATCTCCCTCGATCCCGCGGCGCCGAGCGTCGAGGCGTCGATCGACGCGACGTCGATCGACACCCGGACCGAGCAGCGGGATCAGCATCTTCGGTCCCCCGATTTCTTCGATGTGGCGAAGTACCCGGCGCTCGCCTTCACGAGCCGTCGGATCGAGGGCCGGTTTGCCAAGGCCGGGGATGAGTTCCGGATTGTCGGCGACCTCACCATCAAGGGTATCGCCCGAGAGGTGACCCTGAACGCCGTTTTCGAGGGTGAGGGCAAGGATCCCTGGGGCGGGTCGCGGGTGAGCTTCAGTGCCACCACCAGGATCAACCGGCATGAGTTCGGCCTCGAGTGGAACCAGACCCTCGAGACCGGCGGGGTTCTGGTCAGCGCCGAGGTCAAGATCTCGCTCGAGATCCAGGCTATCCAGGCGTAGGCGGTACTTGATGGGCGGCGGCGCGGATCGAGAGATTCGCGCCGCTTTCCTTCCTGGGGCCACGTCGCCAGTTTTTGCGGATGC
>JAYUZK010000025.1:0-4286 GCA_043751835.1 Gemmatimonadota bacterium
TCACGGATCAGGTCGTCCGAGGTCCGATTGGCCGCCTCGGCCGCGAAGTTGGTGACCACCCGGTGGCGGAGCACGAACGACGCCACGGCCTTCACATCGTCGAGATCGGCCATCGGTCGCCCCGCCATGGCCGCCCGGGCCTTGGCGCCCAGAACCAGGTACTGCGACGCCCGAGGGCCGGCCCCCCACTCGACGTACTCCTTGACGAGGGCCGGCGCCTCGGCATCGACCGGACGGGTCATCCGCGCCAGGGCCACGGCCGAGGCGATCAGACCCCTCGACACCGGAACCCGGCGCACCAGCTGCTGCATGGCATGCAACTCGGCGGCGTCGAGCACCGGGGTGAGCTTGACCCGCCGGGCCCCGGTGGTCTGCTCGACGATCGCCTCCTCCTCGGCCCGGCTCGGGTACCCCACCCGGAGCTCGAGCATGAAACGGTCGAGCTGGGCCTCGGGAAGCGGGTAGGTGCCTTCCTGCTCGATCGGGTTCTGGGTGGCGAGGACGAAGAACGGGTCGGGGAGCGCGTAGGTCTTGCCCGCCGCGGTAACCTGGTGCTCCTGCATGGCCTGAAGGAGCGCGGCCTGGGTTTTGGGCGGGGTCCGGTTGATCTCGTCGGCGAGGACCACGTGGGCGAAGATCGGGCCGGCCACGAACCGGAACGCCCGCCGCCCGGTGGCCGGATCCTCCTCGACGATTTCCGTGCCGGTGATGTCGCCGGGCATCAGGTCCGGGGTGAACTGGACCCGGTTGAAGGTGAGTTCGAGCGCCTCGGCGACGGTTTGCACCATGAGAGTCTTGGCCAGGCCGGGGACGCCGACCAGGAGGGCATGCCCGCCGCCAAGGATCGCGGTGACGATCCCGTCCACGACCTCGTGCTGGCCGACGATCCGCCGGCCGACCTGCTCCCGGAGCGAGACCATCGCCGCGGCCAGGCGGCGTAACTGCTCGACATCATCGGTTGGAACCCGCTCGGGCAAGCCCATGGCGATCGTTGGTCCGGGGGAAGAGTGTCAGTATGTACGCAACCGGGAAAGGAAACGTTAGGGCGCCAGCGATCGCAAGAGCGGGGCTCAAATCGATCCGAATCCGAGTCAGAATTACCTCGCCGGCAAAGTATCTAACATGTTGTCACTCTTCGCTTTAAGTTCCGCCAAGACGGGCTTGCTAAATTTTTCACAAGGGACTAATTTCGTCGCCATGCCGGCCAATCGACCTGACCGTGGGTTCGGCGACGGGACGCAGTACCTCGCCGCCGCGGTACGGTTTGCGGGCGCGGTGGTGATGTTCCTGCTCGGCGGGCTGGCGGTCGACCGGTGGCTCCACCTCACCCCGCTTTTCACGCTGATCGGGGCGCTGGGCGGCGCGGTGCTCGGGTTCGTGAGCGTGTACCGGGAGTTCCAGGCCGATCCGGACCACCAGGACAAGCCGAAGTCATGGTCCGACAAACCGCGGCGTTAGGCATCCTGCTCGCGCTGGTGGCGGGATGGGTCGGCGGGGCGCTGGCGGGACCGGCCGGATTCCGGGGTGCGGCGGCGTTCGGCGGGCTCGCGGTCGTGCTGCAGGCGGCGGCGGTGGCCCTCGCGGCCCCGAAGATCGGGGTGGGGGACTATCAGGGGTTCCTGTCCCGGTGGGCGGCGGGGATCGGGCTCCGGTTCCTGGGAGTCGTGGCCCTGCCGGTGGCGGTGCTGACCGACCGGGCGGCGTTTCCGCCCCTGCCGTCAGCGTTAGGCTTTATTGCGGTGCTGGTGCCGCTGCTCTTTTTCGAGATCCGACGGTTTCGATGACCGATCCATCGCAGATCAATATCGGGGAGATCCTTCTCCACCACACGTCCGACGAGTACGGCATCGGGATGGAGCCGTTCTGGTCGTGGACGTGGGCGAAGTGGCCCGATGTGCACGTCGGCGGCCTCACCCTCAATTTCACGCCGACCAAACACCTGATCTTCATGGTGCTGTCGGCCGTGCTGGTGCTGGTGGTGATGGCGATCGCCAAGCGGGGCCTCGTCAAGCAGCGGGCTCACCAGCAGGCGCCGACCGGGTTTGCCGGCTTCATCGAATACCTCGTCCTGTGGGTCCGGAACGACATCGTCATCGCCAACATCGGCGAGGGCGGCGCCCGGTTCGCGCCGATGATCGTGGCCCTGTTCTTCTTCATCCTGGCCATGAACCTGGTGGGCCTGCTGCCCTGGGGCGCCACGGCCACCGGCAACTTGGCGGTGACGGCCGCGCTGGCGCTGATGGTGTTCGTGGTCGTCGAGATCGGCGGCTTCATCAAGCTCGGACCCAAGGGGTACCTCGCCACCATCTTCCCGCACATCGCGGGTATGAAGGGCGCGAGCGGTGCCTTCCTCACAGTGGCCATGGCGCCGATCGAGATCCTGGGCAAGCTGGTCAAACCGTTTGCGCTCGCGATTCGGCTGTTCGGCAACATGATTGCCGGCCACTTCGTGGTCCTGTCGCTGACCGGCATCATTCTGTTTTTCGGGAGCTGGCTCATCGGGCCTCCCACGGCTGTGCTGATCGCGGCGATTCTGTTGCTGGAAACGCTGGTCGCGGCTTTGCAGGCCTACGTCTTTGCCCTGCTGGCCTCGACCTTCATCGGGTTGATGCAGCACGAGCACCACTAGAGTTTTTTTTGGGGAGACTGGCGCGCTTCCAGTTTCCCGTCCGTAGCCGGCCGAGCGGCCGGTGATGCCCGCTGCCTCCGGTCGAGGCGTTGGCGGGTTCCGCAGGGCGGCTCGCGCCGGGAGACGCGAACCAATGCCGGCGGTGGCGCACCACGATTCGGATCTCCTCCGACTGAAAGAACAGGGATGACCACATGTTGAACATGATCGCGTTGTTGCAGAGCGCGCCGATGAGCGACACGGCCGCCAAGAACCTCGGTCTCTTCGGCGCCGGCATCGGCATGGGCCTCGCCATCATCGGCGCCGGCCTCGGCCTCGGGAAAATCGGCGCGAGTGTGGCGGAGGGCATCGCCCGGCAGCCGGAAGCCGCCAACGAGATCGCCACCCGGCCGTTCATTTTCGCGATCCTGCTGGAAGGGGCCGCGATCATCGCGCTGGTCTTCGCCCTGCTGCTCAAGATCCTGTAAGCGGGGCCGACGATGATCCTCGGAATGCTGGCCGTGCAGGCCGAAGGCGGGGGCGGCGGGCCGTTCTCGCTCAACCCCGGGCTGATGATCTGGACCTGGCTCGTCTTCCTGGCGTTTCTGTTCTTTTTCCGGAAGACGTTCTGGACCACCATCGTGAGCCGGGCCGAAGAGCGCGAGAAGACGATCGCCGGTCAGCTCGCCGAGGCGGGAAAGTTGAACGCCGAGGCCCGGGCGCTGCTCGACGAGCAGAAGAAGGCCACGGCCGAGGCCCGGAGCGCGGGGCAAACCATGTTGGCCGAGGCGCGGTCCGCGGCCGAGAAGGAGCGGGCGCTGGGTCACGAGAAGGGCAAGCAGGAGCAGATGGCGTTGCTCGAACGCGCCCGGCGCGACATCGCCGCTGAGCGGGACCGGGCGGTGGCCGACCTCCGGCGCGAGGCCGTGGATCTGGCCCTTGGCGCGGCATCGAAGGTGATCGGTCTGCGTCTCGATGCCGAGCAGGATCGGAAGATCGTGCTCGACTACCTCGCGACGGTGGAGCGGAGCCACTAGTGGCCGGCTCGATCGTCGCCCAGAACTACGCCGAGGCGCTGTTCGACCTCGGTCGGAAGTCGGGCCGGCTCGAAGAGTACGGGCAGTTGCTGTCGGCGACGGCGCAGGCGTTGGCGTCGTCGCCGGAAGCCCAGGCCGTGCTGGTGAGCCCCCGCGTCCCGAAGGCGCTGAAGAGCGAGTTGGTCGGCAAGGCGATCGCCCGGATCGGCGCCCCGAAGGAGTTCGTGCTCTATCTCCAGGCGGTGGTCAAGCGGGGCCGGCAGGGAATGTTCGGCCAGATGGCCAAGGCCTACGACGAGCTGGTCGACGGCAGCATGAACCGGGTTCGGGCGGCCGTCACGACGGCCCGGTTGGCGGACGCCGCGCTGGAGCAAACGGTGGTCGCGGCGCTGGCCAAGAAACTGGGCAAGACCGTCGTGGCCGTGTTCACGGTGGACGCCGGGATCCTGGGCGGAGCCGTGGTGCGGGTGGGGGACCGGGTGTACGACGGTTCGCTCAAGCGGCGGCTGCTTCGGCTCAGACGACAGTTGGCTTAGCAGTGCAGTACTTTGCAGAGGGCGTCGTCGGGGATCTCGATTGGCGCCCTCGCCTTATTGGCGGGTGTCGACCGGTCGCAACGGTTTGGCTCCACGGGTCGGGTG
>JAYUZK010000026.1:0-2562 GCA_043751835.1 Gemmatimonadota bacterium
CGGTGAGGCGCCGCCAGACCTGTCGGCCCCTGCGGTGGCCGAAATGGTCGGTGAGCGACTCCTCACAGTGGATGTTGAGATTATCCATCACCGCGTGAATGGTCCGTGCGCCCGGGTAGGCGGTCACCAGGCGTTGAACCACTCGAGCGAATTGTGCCGCCGACCGGTTGGGGGTCGCGCAGGTGAAATGCCGGCCCGCTTTGGGCTCGACGACCGCGAAGAGATTGGCCGTCCCACAGCGTTCGTACTCGCTATCGCGTTTGGCGATATGGCCCGGGCGCGCCGGGCGCGGGGGCCGCACCTCGGCATGGAGCGAGACCGGTTTTTCGTCCAGACACACCACGGGTTCCTTCTCGGTGTACGGTTTCTCGTACAGCGCCAACACGTCTTCCATCCTCGCGATGTAGTCCGCGTCGAGGTCAGCCACGCACCACATTTTTTTCCCGCCACGGCTTCAGGTCGTGGGATTGCAAGAGCACGCGGATCGTCTCGCGTCCCACGCGCGGCACCACCCGTCGCTTCACCGCCTCCTGCGCGATCAAGCGCACCGTCCACCGGGCCGTGCCCGGCGGCGGCGCGGTGCACGCCATCGCCACAATCCGCTGCTTTTCGGCGGGCGCCAACACCTCGGCCGCGCCGGGGCGCGGGCGCTCGTACAAGGCGCTGGCCAGGCCCCCCGTGCGGTAGCGGTGGGCGATCTTCCGAATCGCTTGCGGGGTCAAGGGGACCCGCCGGGCTACCGCGGGGGCACTGTCGCCGCAGTGGAGGTGCCGCAGCACCAACGCCCGGAGCACGACCCGCACCGGCTGCACGCCGCCGTGCAACAGGCGGTGCAACGCCTTGGTGTCCTGCGCCTTCAGTCGGAACGGCAAGGGAGGTCGTGGCATGCCCTCAATATAGGGCAGACCGGGCGACCATACCACTGCTCATTACGAATCTTTTCAGGCGGTCGCATACCTAGCCCTTCACGAACGGCGTCGCGGGGCCGCTCAAGCTCGAGCCGGCGCCCGGTCGCCAAGTCACTTGCCGCTCGATCAACCCGGCCACCTCCGCGTCCTTGGCCGTGACGCCGCCGGCACTGTGGGTCGATAGCGTTACCGTCACTCGCGGCCAGGCAATCAGCACATCGGCATGATGATCCGCTGCCTCGCAGATGAAGGCGATCGCGTTGGCCACCAGCATCGAGCCCCGCCAGCCGTCGGTCTGGTAGGTTCGGCGGATCGCCCCGTGCTCGAACGTCCACGGCGAGCCCGGTGGGAGGGCCGCGGCGATATCGGCGGCGGTGAGTGTCCGTTCCATGCTCAAGACTCCGTTTCGATCCGATAGCGGCCGCTCTGGCCCGGACTTTCCTCGACGTCCAGCACGATCGCGCGAACCCCGGCACAGCCGGCCGCCCCGAGTCCCTCGATCACGGCGTGAGCCAGGAATTCGGCCAGCAACTCCGCCGTCGTGTCGGAGACCGGAACGAGGGCCACGTGCGCGGTCGGGAAGACGAACCGGCGCTCGCCCCGGTACTGAACGACGGTCGCATCCGCCTCCGAGGCGATCCGGACGGCCGGGTTCATGGTTGGCACCAGCACCCGGTGATCGATTCCGTCGATCACCGGCCGGAGAACGGTTTTGACGACTGCGAAGTCGACCACAAACCCGGTCAGCCGATCCACCGCGCCCTCGACCACCACCGTCACCACATAGTTGTGACCGTGGAGGGACTCGCATTTGTGGCCAGGTATCGTGAGGAAATGGGCCGCCGAGAACGTCAGGTAGTCCTTGGAGACCGATACCGAGAACGCTCCGTGGATCGACTCAGCTGCCATATTCCACTCGCAGTTCCTTCTTGAGAACCTTGCCCAGCGCGTTGCGGGGGAAGCCGCTTCGGATCGCCACCCGGGCCACCCGTTGGTGCTTGCCGACTTTTTTCCGGTCGAGATGTAAAGGTAACCGTCTTCGTCAAGCTTGCCGATGTCGCCGGTCTTGAGGAAGGTCCGCCCGTCGCCGGCGAGCCAGACTGCGTCGGCCGTGGCGTCAGGGCGGTTGTGGTAACCCTTGATCAGCCTCCCCGGCGGCCGCCCAAACTCCCCCACCTGTGGCCACCCCAAACTCCCCCACCCCTGGTGATCGATTGAGCGCCTAATCCGAGGTGCCTGACGGCGGGACGTTACGCTGCTCCCTCACGCTCGCGAGGGAGGTAAGGAGTGAACGTCTTGAAGTCGCATCTCCGCACTACGATAGAGACGCTGCTGGCCCGCGGCGTGGCGCATCGGGAGATCGAACGCCGCACCGGCGTCGATCGGAAGACCATCCGGCGGTACCACCGCCTGGCAAACTCCCCCACCCCGGCCACCGGCTCCGAGCGCCGATCTCGTGACCGTGCCGGCACCGGATGTCACGGCGGCGCCGGCGTCAGCGACGGCGCGGTCCGCGTGTGAGGACCACCGCCCATGGATCGAGGCGCAACTGGGCCTCGGGCGCAACGCCACGAGCATCTACCAGGACCTGGTCGAGCGCCACGGATTCGCGGCCAAGTACAACTCCGTGAAGCGATTCGTGGCCACGCTGCGG
>JAYUZK010000027.1:0-3447 GCA_043751835.1 Gemmatimonadota bacterium
TTCGACTACCTCGAAAACTCCGGCCGGGGCGCCGAGATCTGGCGGACCCACCATGTCGCGACCATTCGAAAGATCCGGAACCGGCTCGGCAACATCAGCATTCGCTCGAAGGGGCTGGTGACCGACGACGGCGAGGTCAACGATCTTCCCTGGGGCGCGTTCGAGGACCGGGGCATCTACGTGGTGGACGTCGCCGGGCTCGATCCGCTGGCGCAGGATCTCGTGTTTGCCCGCATCGTCTCGAAGCTCCGTGAACACCTCGAACGGCGGGACCTCGGCGTCGAGCACATGATGGTGTTCGTCGACGAGCTGAACAAGTACGCGCCGCAGGACGGGCAGGATACCTACGTCCGCAAGATGCTTCTTGATCTGAGCGAGCGGGGCCGCTATCTGGGCCTGGTCCTGTTCTCGGCCCAGCAATTCCGGTCGCAGGTGCACAAGCGAGTGGTCGGGAACGCCGGTACATCGGTGTTCGGCCGACTCGATCCCGACGAACTCTCGACCCCGGGTTACGGGCTGCTGTCGCCCGCGATCAAGGCCAAGCTGGCGGCGCTCCCGAAGGGCGAGCTGATGATCCGTCACCCGCACTTCACCCAGCCGATCTTCCTCAAGTTTCCCCGGCCGGCGGTGCTCTCGGGCCGGGAGGGGATCGAGCGGTTTCCGCCAGACGTGGAAGTGCCGTTCGAAGACGCGGTCGTCCGCCGGCTCCGGGCGCTCGACAAGGGAATTCAGGGCAACCGGATCAAGGATCTGGTGGCGGGTCGGCCGCCGGACGACGTGGTGCGCGCTCTCCACGCCACGATCCGGAACCGGCCTGCCGACGTGACCTCGTTTTTCATCAAGTGCCTCGGCCGGGAAGTCCGGACCCGCACGGTAGCGCCCCGAGCCGGTATCGCGCCCCTGAAGACGAGCGACGATCCCTATGCCTGATGGGGTGGTGCCGGCGCTGGCCGACCGGCCGTCGATCGGCCACCTGCTCCGGGATCGCGCGGCCCGGACGCCCGACCGGTACGCGCTCCGGTTCGGGACGGAGCGTTTGACCTTCTCCGACGTCGAGGATCGCTCGACCCGCGTGGCAAACCGGCTCGCCCAGTTGGGAATCGTGGCCGGCGATCGGGTCGGCATCATGATGCCTAACTGTCTCGACTATCCGATTGTCTGGCTGGGCATCGTGCGGCTCGGGGCGGTGGTGGTGCCTGTCAACATCGGGTACCAGGAGTCCGATCTTGGCTACGTTCTGACCGACTCGGGCGCCCGGGCCCTGGTGGCGACAGACGCATTCCAGCCGCTGATCGACGTCGTGGCGCCGAGATGTCTCGATCTCGAACTGGTCCTTGTCTGGGACGGTCCCTCGCGGAGAATTCGCGCCGGCATCGATGAAGCCATGGACTCGTTCAAGGAGCAGGTCGCGGCGGAGCCTCCCGGATTTCCGGTCGAGCACCTCCATCCCGACACCCTCGCCACGCTGCAGTACACCTCAGGCACGACCGGGTTCCCCAAGGGCTGCATGCTGGTCCATCGCGGCTGGATCGAGTGCGCCGTCAACTACGTCTACCTCGGCGATTTCACCGCGGACGACGTTGCCGTCATCCTGACCCCGTTCTACTACGGCGATTTCGGCTGGAACCTCGTCCTCGCGATCCTGGTCGGCATGGAGCTCGCCATGCTCCCGCGGTTCTCGGCGTCGACCCTCTGGCGCTCGATCCGCGAGGTGGGCGGCACCTTCTTCTATTGTCTCGGCACCATGCCGATTCTCCTCCTCAAGCAAACCGAGGATCCCTCGGTCGACCGCGGCCACGATCTCCGGTGGGTGTCATGCTCCGGGATTCCCGCCGAACGGCACCGGGAGATCGAGACCCGCTGGGGCGTTCCCTGGCGGGAAGCGTACGGCACCACCGAGATCGGCTTCGCCACCGCCACCCTCCTGGACGAGACCGACACGGTCGGATCGGGGACGATCGGGCACCTGACGCCCGGCTACACCGGCCGTCTGGTGAATGCGGCCGGGGGTGATGTGGCCCCGGGCGAGGTCGGCGAATTCATCTGCCGGGGTCCCCACTGGTTCTCGCTGGGCTATTGGCGGAATCCCGAGGCGACCGCCGTCTGGATGCGGGACGGGTGGGCCCATACCGGCGATCTGATGCGCCAGGACTGCCAGGGCCGGTATTTCCTGGTCGGCCGGACCAAGGACATGATCCGCCGCGGAGGCGAGAATATCGCCGCGGCTGAGGTCGAGGCGGCCCTGTGCGAGCATCCCTCGGTCGGCAACGCGGCCTGCGTGTCGGTACCGGACGAGATCCGGGGTGAGGAGGTGCTGGCCTACATCCAGCCGAGGGGTTCCGTGCCCGATCCCGAGGCGGTGCTGGCGCACTGCCGGGCCCGCCTCGCGGCGTTCAAGGTGCCCCGGTACCTCCGGTACATCGCGCATTTCCCGCTGACGCCAAGTCAGCGGGTGGAGAAGCACAAGCTGTCCCGGGACCTGCCCGGCAGCTATGACGCCCAGCGCCAGGCCTGGCGGTAGGTCCGCGGCTCCGGGCGGCGGCCCCGGCGCTGAGGTAGATTTTCCCCGTGCTGCTCGCTCATCTCGCCGACACCCACCTTGGTTTTCGCCAGTATTACCGGCAGACCCCCACCGGTATCAACCAGCGCGAGGCCGATGTCTCCCGGGCCTTTCGCCAGGCGATCGGCGGGGTGATCGAGCAGCGTCCCGACGTGGTGGTCATCGCCGGCGATCTCTTCCATGCGGTTCGTCCCACCAACCAGGCCATCGTCTTCTGCTTCCGGGAACTGCAACGCCTCCGCGAGGCCCTGCCCAAGACCCGGATTGCGGTGATCGCCGGGAATCACGATACCCCGCGGGCCACCGAAACGGGTTCGATCCTCAAGCTGATCGAGGAACTCGACGTGGTGGTCGCAACGGACACCGCCGATCGAGTCGTCATGCCCGAACTCGATCTGGCCCTGACCATGGTGCCGCATCAGGCCCTGGTGTCGCCCGAGCGGCCGGATTTCAGACCGACCGGGCCCGAGAAATACCAGGTGCTGGTGGTCCACGGTGAAGTCGACGGTCTCTTTCCGCTCGATCGCTGGTGGGCCGAGCCGGGGGGAGCGCTGCTGGACCCGGCGGATCTGGCCTCGGAGCGGTGGAACTACGTGGCGCTCGGGCACTACCATGTGATGCGGGAGGTTCGCCCTCGGGTCTGGTACTCCGGTGCGCTCGAGTACGTGACCCCCAATCCCTGGGGCGAACTGATCGAGGAACGGAAGAGCGGGGCGAAAGGGAAGGGCTGGCTCCTCGTCGACCTCGACAGCGGAGCGGTGGAGCGGCAGTACCTGAAGCCGGAGCGGCGCCTGATCGACCTGATGCCGATCGAGGCCCGCGAGCTGTCGGCGCCCGACATCGACCGCCTGATTCAGGAGCGCATCGCCAAGGTGCGGGGTGGGATC
>JAYUZK010000028.1:0-16210 GCA_043751835.1 Gemmatimonadota bacterium
CCCCCGGTCGCCACCCCGGTGGGCACGGCCCCGGCTCGGCCCAAGCCGAAGGCAGCCGCGAAGCCGGCGGTGAAGAAGGCCGCCAAGCCGGCCGCGAAGAAGAAGGCGGCGCCGAAGAAGGCGAAAAAGGCCTCCAAGCCGGCCACGAAGCCGAAGAAGGCCGCCAAGAAAGCGGTCAAGAAGGCAAAACCGGCCAAGAAGGCCAAGAAAGTGGCCAAGAAGAAGAAGCGATAGTTCGCCACCGCCGGATTGAAGGGGCGCCTCGCTTGGCGGGGCGCCCTTTCGCATTACCATGGAGATCATGACCGCCCGTCCCGCCTTCGACCGCCTTGCCGGGTTCTTCGAACGACGCCCTTCCAGGCAGGGATGGGTGGCCCGCCAGACCCTGGGCCACAGTTTCCCGTCCGATGAGGTGCTTCGGGATCAGCTGATCGGCCGAGCCCAGGGCCAGCTTCGCCCGGACGGCAGCGCCGCCGCCACCGCGACCGTGGTGGCGGCGCTGGCCGACCTGATCGCCATCGACGGCCCGGCCTCGCTTCGGGACAAATCCCTCGACTGGCTCCTGGCACTCGTCGGCAAACCGGGCGCCTTCGGCGAAGGCTGCACCGCGGCCCGTCACGCCCACCGGGTCTGCGAGCATTTTCTTGGCGGCTTCTTTGCCGTGGCGCCGCCGGCCCAGCGAGCCGCACCGGCCACCATGCCTAACGGCAAGGTCTACCGGATCGAGTCGCAGGCGCGCTTTGCCACCAGCGTCTGGGCTCTGGAAGTGGCGGTGGAAGGGGGGCGCACCCACGACCCTGGGGTCCAGAAACATCTCGACAGCTTTTCCCATCTGGTGATGGAATGGGACCGATGGGACGAGTTTCTGGTGCCCGATCTTGCCTTCGGGGCGATCGGGGCCTTGAGCGTCGCGCCGGAGCGGTGGCGGCCGGTGCTCGAATCCCTGGTTCGGATCGTCGCCCACCACCAGGTGGCGGACGGAACCTGGCCCCGGGTCGATTTCTTCAACGCCCTGGCCGGACTTGCCCGGGTCGAACATCCCCTGGTCGTGCCGATGCTCGAACGGGCCCTGCCGAGTCTCCTCCAGCGCCAGCGCGAGGATGGCTCCTTCGGCAATGTCGCCCCCGACGAACGGGCCCTGATCGGGTTTCGAGTTCTCCGCCGCCTCGTTTAGCTTCGAGCCATGAACGATTCGATCGATCAAAAGCCGAAGATCCGCCTGACGTCGCTATCCCACGGGGCCGGGTGAGCCAGCAAACTCGGGCCCTCCGAGTTGACGCAGGTCTTGCGTCACGTCCCTGGAATCATCGATCCCAACGTCCTCGTCGATGCCGCGAGCCGCGACGACGCGGCGGTGTACCGGATTGCGCCTGATCGCGCCCTCGTGGTCACGGTGGACTTCTTCACCCCGATCGTCGACGACGCCAGGACCTGGGGCCGGATCGCGGCCGCCAACGCGCTCTCCGACGTCTACGCCATGGGCGGGCGTCCGCTCTTCGCGCTCAACCTGGTTGGCTGGCCCCGCGGTACTCTGCCGATGGAGCTGCTCGGCGAGGTCCTCGATGGTGCCCAGTCCGTGGCCACCGAAGCCGGCTGTCTCATCCTCGGTGGCCATTCGATCGACGATCCCGAGCCCAAGTTCGGGATGGTGGTGGTCGGGGAGGTCCATCCGGACCGGATGCTCACCAACGCCGGCGCCAAGCCCGGGGATCTCCTCCTCCTCACCAAACCCCTCGGCACCGGCATTCTCGCCACCGCGCTCAAACGCGGGCTCATCACCGAGGCCGACATGGCCGAGGCGGTGAGCCAGATGACGACCCTGAATCGCGGCGCGTCCGAAGCCGCGGTGGCCCACGGGGCCGTCGCCGCAACCGACGTCACCGGGTTCGGGCTGATGGGCCATCTCTCGAACATCGTCAACGGGAGTGGGGTCGGCGCCCAGGTCGATATCAGCCGGCTCACGTTCCTCCCGGGCGCCACCGAATTGGCCATTCATGGGGTCGTTCCCGGCGGGACCCAGCGCAATCTCGACACGGTGCCGGTGGAGTGGCGTGACGACATCCCGATGTTCGAACGCCTGCTCGCCTCGGACGCCCAGACCTCGGGCGGGCTGCTGATCGCGATTCCGGCGGACCGGGCGCGGGCCCTGATCGAAACGCTCCGTCAGGGGCCGGCGCCGGCGGCCCGGTCGATCGGCGTGGTAACCAAGGAACGCGGCGTGATCCGCGCCGAGCGCGGCAGCGGCCTGGTCGGCTGATCCCGCGACCGCCCATCCGCCCATCCGCCCATCCGCCCTATATTCCGCCCCGTGCCATTCCACTGGTCTCCCGCCCGGATGGATCAACTCGAACGCGCCGCCCGCGGTGGGCTGCGGGTGGCCGTGCGGCGTCGTGGCGTCGAGTTCGTGGTGGTGGCTCGCCGGGTCGAGGTGGCGGCCCGGGGGGAACGGCTGATCGGCTTCCTGCCGATGACCGGCAACGAAATCATCTTTGAACTCTCCCAGGTCGAAGGCTTCGAGGTGCTCGCCTGATGGCTCCGCCGCTTCCTGTCGCGATCGCCCATCTCGACGAGAGCTGCCTTGGCAACGGCCGCGAGGGCGACAATCCCGGCGGGGCCGGTGGCTTGGTCGAGATCCGGACCGGGAAAGGCGTCGAGCGGCGCGAGTTCTTCATCCACTCCCCGGCCACGACCAACAACCGGATGGCGCTGAGCGGCGCGATCGCCCTGCTCCAGCTGCTGGCCGGGAAGGGGAACCGGCTTCGGGTACTGCTGGTATCGGACTCGGAATATCTGGTGCGGGGGGTCAGGGAATGGTTGCCGGGCTGGGTGTCGCGTGGCTGGAAGCGGAAGGCCGGGGCGATCGAGAACCTCGAGCTCTGGAAGGCGCTCCACGCCTCGCTCACCCGGCACGATGTCCAGCTGGTCTGGGTTCGCGGCCATGCCGGCCATTTGAAGAACGAATTCGCCAACATCCTGGCCATCCGGGCGGCCCAGGAGCAGGTGACGTCCGACGGGGTCGTGCCCGCGACGTTCGACGAGTGGCTCGCCTCCGAGCGGACCAAGGGCCGGTACGCCGCCGATGATCCGGACCGGACCTTCGCGGAACTCGAACGCCGAGTGCTCTCGGGCGAGACCCTGCCGATCATGCTCGCGGAAGGAGCGACCACGCGATGACCGATCTGATCCGGTTTGCCAAACGTCTGGTCGAGGTGCTCGAGGCGAGGGACCCGGTCGGCGTGCATCGGCCGCTCCGCGTTGCCGATCTCCGCGAGACGGTGTTCCCCTATCGGAGCCAGCGCTCCCCGCTCGGCCTTACCAGCAGCGAAGACTACGAATTGCTGGTGCTCCGGTTGGTGTCGGAGGAGGACGAGTTGGTCCGGACCTTCCCGGCGGAATCGGCGGAACAGGCGCGGGCTGAGGTGCGGCATCCCAATCCGAATCTCGATCTGGTCGAGAAGCTCAGCGACACGACGATTCAGATCGGCGCGACGGCGCTCGCCCGGATTCTCGCCGTCGCCGAATTGCCGGCCGTCCCGAAGCTCGAGTTCCTCGCCGAGTTCGAGCCTGCGCCCCCGCCCCCGCCCCCGCCCCCGCCCCCCGCGCCGGAGCCTGTCTTCGAGCCGCTGGCCGAGACGATCGACATCGCGGTCGAGCCTGTCCCGGCCCTCGCCCATTCGCCGGCGCCCGCATCGGCCGGGGCCGAGTCGCCGCCGACCTGTCGGACCTGCCACGCGGCGCTCCCCGCCCGGCGCGCCATCGCCTTCTGTCCGTTCTGCGGCGGGCGACAGCAGCCGAGCCGTTGCTCCCGGTGCGAGACCGAACTCGAACCGGGATGGCGGCACTGTATCGAATGCGGGCTGGAGATCTCCACGCCAGGACTTTCGCGGTGACCACCCCCGAGACTCCCCGGATCGATCGCGCCGCGCTGGATCGGATCATCCAGCGGGCGGCCGAGCTTCAGACGGGGGAGCGGGACGTGGGTGACAACCTCACCTCCGACGAGGTGCTCGCGCTCGGGAAGGATGTCGGCATTCCCGCCCGGTATCTCCAGCAGGCGATTCTCGAACACCAGACCAGCGTCACCACCACCAGCCCGGAGCGCGGGCTCCTCGCCACCGTGGTCGGGCCGGCCCAGGTTCAGGCGCAGCGGGTGGTGCAGGGAACCGCGGAGGACACCTTGGCGTCACTGGCCGGCTGGATGGAGAAGAACGAGTTGCTGGTGCTGCAGCGGCAGCAGACCGGTTGGATCAGCTGGGAACCGCTCAGGGGGATGCAGGCGGCGATCCGTCGGGGCGCGGCGTCGCTCGACACCTCGAAGCCGAAGTTCATGCTGTCGCGGGCCGAGGTCGTGGTGGCGACGGTGGCTCAGCTGGAGGCCGGGTACAGCCACGTGTCGCTCACGGCCACGCTCAAGGGAATTCGCCGCGAGCATGTCATCGGAGCCGTGGTGTCTTCCGGACTCGGCGTTGGTGCGGCCGGGACGCTGGCCGCGCTCGGCGTCTTCAGCCTGGTGGCGGCGCTACCGATTGCGCTGACCGCCCTGATCAGCGTGACGGTGCTCCGGTCGTTCCGGCCGGTCGTCGACCGGGTCCAGATGGGGCTCGAGCGGTCGCTCGACTTCCTCGAGCGGGGCGGCGTCAAACCGGCCGGCGAATTGCCGAGCCGCGGGCCCGGCCTGCTCGACGTCCTCGCCAACGAGGTCCGCCGCGCACTCACGTCCGGGGCGCAGGCGCGCCCCTCCACCCGTCCCAAGTCACCCGCAGACCCGGGGACTCCATGACCCGCCGGCGGTTGGTGGTGCTGATCGGGCTGCTGCTCGGATGCCGAGCCACGACCTCGCGCCCGTACTTCGTTCCGTTTCCTGAAGCGGAAACCGCGGAACTCGGCTTTGGTCTGGTCAGTCCCGCAGCGACGGTGGCGCAGGTTTCGGACACGGTACTCGCCTATCTCACCCACGACAGCATCCCGATCACCAAGATTCGCCGGGTGGACGGCTTTCTCGAGTCGGGATGGTTCGACGCGGCCACCCTGGCCCCGACCCGTCGCCGCCCGATCGGCGACCAGGTGGTCCGGGTCCGGGCATTCATCGACCCGGGAAGACCCGGCTTTGGGCGGGTCGAGATCGAAACCGTCTATGTCCCGTTTGCCGACCCGTCGCTCACTGATCGGGAACAGGAAGCGCCGGTGACCCCGGTCCATCCGGTGAACCTGCGGGTGGCCGCGGTGCTCGAAAAATTGAAGAAGAAGTACGGAGCACCCGAGGACTCGACCCAGAAGACCAAGGACGGAAAGCCCGCCAAGCGGGATTCCACCAAGGCCCGTCCGGCCAAGCCGGACAGCACGGGCAAGCGCGACACCATTCCGGTGAAGGTTCCGGCCGACACCACCCGCCGGCGTTGAGGCGGCCGGTGCACCGCCCCAGCTTTGCCGGGATCTGGCGCGAAGACGAACGGGCTCGCGCCGCCTACTCCGAGGGGGCCGGGATCTACCGGATTCTCCCTCGCGCCATCGCGGTCCCGTCCACCACGCCGGCGCTGGCCGCGCTGGTCTGCTGGGCCGGCGCCGAGGGGATTCCGCTGGTGCCGCGTGGCGCCGGGAGCGGGATGCCCGGCGGCAACGTTGGCGAGGGGGTGGTGATCGACCTCACCGTCCTCGACGGGGCGCCGATCTCGGTCGACACGGCCCGCTGCCTCGCCACGACGGGCGCCGCCGTATCGTTAGGCGCGCTTCGCGAGGCCGCCGGGCGCCAAGGGCTCCGGATGCCGGTCGATCCCTCGAGCGAGCGGTTTGCCACCGTGGGGGGCGCGGTCGCCACCAACGCGGCCGGCACCCGGACGGTGAAGTACGGGCCGGTTCGCCGCTGGGTCCAGGGGCTTTCCCTGGTGACGGCCGATGGCGAGGTGGTGGCGCTCGAGCGCGGCGTGCCGATACCGGCTTGTGGGTTGTCACGCCGGCTAGAATCGTCCCTGGCCGACGCGCTCCGCCTTGCCCGGTGGCGGGTGGCCGCGAGTTTTCCCAAGGTCCGGAAGAACACCGCCGGGTACGCCCTCGATCAGTTTCTGGCCTCCGGCGATCTCCTCGATCTGGTGATCGGCTCGGAAGGGACCCTCGGCATCGTGACCGAGGTCCGCTGGCGACTCGAGCCGATTCCGCCCCACCGGGGTGGCCTCCGCGCCGCGCTCCGCGACGCCAAACGGCTCGGGATCCTGGTCCCCGCGCTGCTCGAACTTGAGCCCTCGAGGGTCGAGTTTCTCGATCAGACTTTCCTCGGCTTCATCGGTGACGAGCTTGGCCATGTCCGCCGGGGCGAACGCCTCCGAGAGGCCGGTGCCGTGCTGATGGTGGAGTTCGAGGGCCATGACCCGGCTGCCATCGAGCAGTCGCTCGAGCGGGCCGTCGGGATCGTCCGGTCCGACAGCCTCGAGGTGGCGGTCGGCGCCGACGAGCGGGAAGTCGAATCGCTCTGGGCGATCCGCCACGCCGCGAGTCCCAAACTCGCCGCGCTCGGCAACGAACGCCGGTCCCTTCAGGTGGTGGAGGACGGCACCGTGCCGGTCGAGCGACTCGGCGACTACCTCGCCATGATGGAGGCGTGCGCGGCCCGGCGCGGGGTCCCGATCGTGATGTTCGGGCACGCCGGCGACGGCAACGTCCACGCGAACCTGCTGCCCGATGTCACCAAGCCGGGCTGGGAAGATCAGGTCCGGGCGGTCTTCGAGGACCAGACCCACATGATCCTGAGCCTCGGCGGCACCACCGCGGGCGAGCACGGCGATGGCCGGCTCCGGGCCGGGGTGGTCGAGCGGATCTACGGCTTCGAGATGACCCAGGTATTCCGGCAAATCAAACGGGCCTTCGATCCGGCCGGGATCATGAATCCCGGCGTCAAGCTCGGCGATGGAGGGGACCCGATCCGGTCCCTCAAGGCCGGTGGCACGGCCCCGTCGATTCCGGCCGATATCGAAGCCGGCCTCCGCCGCCTCGAAAGGCAGGCCGGCTACAGTACTGCGCGCCTCGACCTAGCCGACGATCCGCTGATCCGGAGTGCGGAATGATCGACTTGAGGAGCGACACCGTGAGCCGTCCGACCGACGCGATGCGCCGGGCCATGGGGGAAGCCCCCGTCGGCGACGACGTCTACGGCGACGATCCCACCGTCACCACGCTCGAAGAGACCGTAGCCGATCTCCTTGGCAAGGAAGAGTCGGTTTTCATGCCCTCGGGCACGATGACCAATCAGGTCGCGCTCCGAGTGCACACCGAACCGGGCGACACCGTGTTCGTGGCCGAGGGAGCGCACATCTACTTGAGCGAGGGTGGGGCGGCGGCGGCGTATGGAGGGCTCCTGGTCCGGCCGCTCCCGACCGAGCGCGGCATCTTCACGCCGGAATCGCTCGAGACGGCGATCGGCGTCCGGTACCCGTTCACGGCCCCGTACCTGGTCTCGCCGGGGCGAGTCGTCTCGGTGGAGAACACCAGCAACCAGGGTGGTGGCACGGTCTGGCCGATGGAACGGATCCGCGAGGTGGCCCGGGTGGCGCGCGCGGCCGGACTGATTCTCCACCTCGACGGGGCCCGGCTCTGGAACGCGTCGGTGGCGAGCGGGGTGAGCGTGGCTGAGTACTCCGTCCTGTTCGACACCGTCAGCGTCTGTTTCTCCAAGGGGCTCGGCGCTCCGGTCGGGTCGTGTCTTGCGGGGTCGCGGGCGCAGATGGCCCGGGCCCGGCGGTTCCGCCAGCAGATTGGTGGTGGGATGCGGCAGGCCGGCATCATCGCTGCTGGCGCGCTGTACGCGGTGACCCATCACCGCGCTCGGATGGCGGAGGACCACGCCAATGCCCGGACGTTCGCTGATGGGATCGCGGGGGTGGCGGGCATCGGTCTCGATCCGGCCACGGTGGAAACGAACATCATCCGGTTCCGGGTGACCGCGATGCCGGTCGCCGCGTTCGCGGTCGGCCTCCGGGAACGCGGTGTCCTGGTCCTCCCCTCAGGTCGGGACGGGATCCGCGCCATCACCCATCTCGGCGTTTCGCGGGCTGACGTCGAACGCGCCGTCGTCGCGGTAGCCGCCGTCGTCGCGCGTTAAAGGAGGCGAGCGCGGCGCCCGCCCAGCGCACGACGACGGCGTCGATCGTTCCCGGATCCTGGCTTCACCGTTAATATCCGCCATGCGCCAGTATCTGGATCTGCTCAGGCTCGTGCTCGAGACCGGTCACCAGAAGTCGGACCGGACCGGGACCGGCACGCTGAGCCTCTTCGGTCACCAGATCCGGTTCGACCTTGCCGCCGGCTTCCCGCTCGTCACCACCAAGAAGGTCCACACCCGGTCCATCATCCACGAACTGCTCTGGTTCCTCCGGGGCGAGACCAACACCCGGTATCTCAAGGAGCAGGGCGTCGCGATCTGGGATGACTGGGCCGATCCGCAGGGAGAACTGGGCCCCATATATGGATTCCAGTGGCGGTCCTGGCCGGTGGCGGGGGGCGGGTCGATCGATCAGATCGGCGAGGCGGTCCGGCAACTCCGGGAGAATCCCGATTCCCGCCGGATCATCGTGTCCGCCTGGAATCCCGCTGATATCCCGAAGATGGCGCTGGCACCCTGCCACGCGCTGTTCCAGTTCTACGTCGTGGACGGCCGCCTCTCGTGCCAGCTCTATCAGCGGAGCGCCGACATCTTCCTCGGCGTACCGTTCAACATCGCCTCCTACGCCCTGCTCACGGCGATGATGGCGCAGGTCACCGGCCTGGTACCGGGCGACTTCATCCATACCTTCGGCGACGTCCACCTCTACAGCAACCACCTCGAGCAGGCCCGCCTCCAGCTCACCCGTGAGCCGCGCGCCCTGCCGACCCTGAAGCTCAATCCGGCGGTGCGGTCGATCTTCGAGTTCCGGGCGGATGACTTCACCATCGAGGGCTACCACCCCCACCCGCACATCTCGGCTCCGGTGGCGGTGTAGAGCCGATGGCCGACCGGGTGATCGTCTCGCTGGTCGTCGCGATGGCGGAGAACCGGGTCATCGGGCGGGACGGCGGGCTTCCCTGGCGCCTGCCGGATGATCTCAAACATTTCAAACGGCTCACGGTCGATCACACCGTCATCATGGGGCGGAAGACCTTCGACGAGGTTGGCCGCCCGCTCGCCAACCGGCGGAATGTGGTGATCTCCCGGAATCCAGCCTTCCGCCCCGAGGGGGTGACGGTCGTGCCGTCGCTCGACGAAGCGATCGCCCTCGCGGCCGGCGAACAGCAGGTCTTCGTGATCGGCGGCGGGGAGATCTACCGGCAGGCCCTGGCCCGCGCCGACCGCCTCTACCTCACCATCGTCCATGCCGCCGTCGAGGGCGACACCACGTTCCCATCGCTCGATCAGTCCGCCTGGGCCCTCGAGTCGGAGGAATTCCATCCGGTGGACGAGCGCCACCCCCACTCGTTCAGTTTTCGGGAGTACCGGCGGATAGGCGGATAGGCCGGGCCGCTCCGGGTCTTGCACTTTGCCAGTCCTCGCCGACCAGCTTTGCGATCGTCGCCGCGAACTGTGATTGGATCGCCGGTTGGTTCTTCGCGACGCCGGTGAGCATCACCTTCGGGCCCATCACCGCCATCCAGATCCGCTCCGCCGACAGCACGTCGTTGCCGTGATCCGACCAATCCCGCCCCGATCCTCGGCCGTGGTCGGTCGCGATGATCAGGCTGGTCCGCCCGCGATATTCGGGCATCGACTGGGCCGCCTCCCATAGCAGCTGGATGAATCGGTCGGATCGCCGAGCGGCATCGAGGTAGAGATCGTACCGCCGTTCGTGGGCCCATTCATCGGTTTCGCCGAGGAGAACGGCGAGAACCCGCGGTCGCTTGGTCTTGAGCGCCTCGAGGGCCCCCGCCATGGTGGCGATGTCGAGGCGGGCGCTCTGCCAGTGGGTCGGGGCCCATTCCACCATCCGGTTCATCAGGCGCTGGCGGTCGGTCGCGGGTTTCGGGAACGGCAGCCCGTCACCGTTCACCGGGAGCTTGCTTCGGCCGACGTTGAAGATCGAGGGGAACACGTCCCAGGAGCCGAAGACCTCCACCGAGTGAGCAAAGCCGGGCCGGCCGGCCAGCCACTCGAGGACCGTCACGTTGGGGTTCGGAATCTTGTTGTTGCTGTCGATCCGGCCGTCCGCGGCCCCGGAGAAAAGCTCGTTGTACCCCGGATACGAGAACCGGTGCCCGTTGGTGACCCGGACTGCGCTTCCCAGGGCGGAGTCTCCGAGGAGAAGGCCCCGGGTGGCGACGGTGCCCCAGAGAAACGGGAACACCGCTCGCCGCCGCTGGTCGAGACCGTCCCGCCAGAAGCGCTGGAGGGTGAAGCCGGAATCGGCGACGCCGCCGTCGGGCCCGGTGATGAGTCCGCGATTGGCCCCGTCGAAGATCTCCTGCCATCGCATTCCGTCGAGGGTGACGACGATCACACGATCGGCTGTTGGTTGAGCGTCGAGCGAGCTCACCGCGGGGGCGAGGAGCAGAAAAATGGCGGCGAAGATCGATGCGATGGCGCTCGCGTGGCGTTTTGCAGTCAACGTGACCTCCGAAATTCCTGGTTTGAGTCAACTTGGTCCGACTTTCGTCGGCAAAATCTATTGTGTGTTCGTCGGCAGTTTCTTACTTTAGTAGCATCGGAGTGGTAACGCACACTCCGCCGGACACCGTTGCAGGACTGCGTGACCTCGACAAGGAGACCTTTTGGCGGTTCGAATAGGGTTTGCCTACAATCTCAAACCCGCTGTGCTCACGTCCGATGAAGCTGCATCCCCGTCCGGCGCTCCCGCGCCGACCCTCCGTGGTCTCCGCTCCGACCTCCCTCAGCCCGATCTCTACGCCGAGTGGGATGAACCCGAGACCGTCGACGCCGTCGAAAAGGCCCTCTCGGGTATCGGCAAGGTGATCCGGCTCGAGGCCGATGCGGATTTCCCTCGGAAGCTCGTGGCGGCCCGTCCGGACTTCGTGTTCAACATCGCCGAAGGTCTCTATGGCGTGAACCGCGAAGCCCACGTGCCGGCCATCTGCGAATTCCTCGGCGTGCCCTACCATGCCTCGGATCCGCTGACTCTGAGCCTGGCCCTTCACAAGGGCCGGACCAAGGAGATCCTGGCGCATCACGGCGTTCCGACCGCCCAGTTCATCGTCGCCAACTCCCGGGCCGATGCCCGGAACGTCAACCTGCCCTTCCCGCTCTTCGCCAAGCCGGCGCTTGAGGGGTCGAGCAAGGGGATCACCACCCGGAGCCTCTGCGCCAACCGGGCCAAGCTGATCTCCGTCGTGGGCGACCTGCTCGACGTCTACGAGGAGCCGGTGCTGATCGAGAGCTACCTCCCGGGCCAGGAGTTCACGGTCGCCATCATCGGGAACGGTCGCGAAGCCCGCTGCCTCCCGCTCGTCGGGATGAAGTTCGACGAGCTGCCGCTCAACGCCCCGCCGATCTACGGCTACGAGGCGAAGTGGCTCTGGGATACCCCGGAGCGTCCGTTGGAGCTGTTCGAGTGCCCGGCCCGGATCGAGAAGGATCTGGCTCGGGAAATCCGCGCCGTGGCCCTGTCCGCCTATCGGGTGCTGGGGTGCCGTGACTGGGCCCGGGTGGACGTCCGGTGCGATGCCAGCAACCGGCCGATGGTGATCGAGGTGAATCCGCTGCCCGGCATTCTCCCGAATCCAAAGGACAATTCCTGTTTCCCCAAGGCGGCCCGCGCCGCCGGAATGTCCTACGACACCCTGATCCAGTCCGTGGCGGACATCGCCTGGCGCCGGATCAGCGGCAAGTCATTGCTGGCCAAGGTGGCGGCTTGAAAATCGGGATCGTCTACGACGCCGGTAGCGGAGACTGGGATCCGAGGGACGTCGCCTCCGTGCTGGAGGCCGTCCGCAAGGTCCAAAAGGCCCTTCGGACCGGCGGGCACACCACGGTCTTGATTCCCGTCACCCTCGGTGACGTCACCTGGCTCCGGAAGGTTCAGGGCTGCCAGGCCATTTTCAATCTCTGCGAGGGCGTCAACGGCATGGCCCGGTACGAGGACTATGCCGTGGCTGCCCTCGATCTCACCCGGGTGCCGTACACCGGCTGTACCTCGTGGACCGTCACGATCGCGCACCGGAAGCATGTCGCCAACACGCTCTTCGCCGCGTATGGAGTGCCGGTGCCGCCGTTCGTGCTGGCCGCGAGGAGCGGCCCGGTCCCGACGGCACTCAAGTTTCCGGTGATCGTGAAGCCCTCGGGCGAGGATGCCAGCGTCGGGATCGACTCCGGTGCGGTCTGCACCACCCGGAAAGCGCTGAAGGAGCGCCTCGCCAAGGCGGCCAGACTCTGGGAAGAGACCCTGGTCCAGGAATACGTGCCCGGCCGGGAAGTGAACGTCGGGTTCATCGGGAGCGAGATGCTGCCGATCTCCGAGATCAACTTCCAGAAGATGCCCGCCGGCAGTTGGCCGATTGTCACCTACGCCGCCAAGTGGGATGCGGGAAGCGCGGAGGACCTCGGCACCATTCCGATGTGTCCGGCGCCGCTGACCCCGGAACTGGCCCGGAAGGTCGCGGCGGTGGCTCGTTCCGCCTGGCGGCTGATTGGCCAGGAGTGTGGCTACGGCCGGGTCGACATCCGGATTGCCCCCGACGGTGAGCCCTACGTCCTCGAGGTGAATCCCAACCCCGATATCTCGGCCGATGCCGGCCTGGCCAACATGGCCCGGGTCCGCGGCTGGGACTACGACACCCTCATCCTCAAAGTCCTCGAAGAAGCCCTCGATCGCGCCGAACGCCGGCGCGAGGCCGAGGCACAGTACCTCAAGATCACTGTGTGAGCCGGCCGGTCGCCCCAAGGATTCGCGCGCTCGTGCCCGAGGACCGGGCCCGGGTCGAAGCGATGCTTCGGGGCACCGGCCTGTTCTGGGAGTGGGAGATCCCCATTGCGCTCGAAGTCTTCGGCGATGCCACCGGTGCCAATCCGGAGGGCCGGGTCGACCGCGACTACGAGGCGGCGGGGATCGAAGCGGAAGGGCAGTTGGTCGGTTGGGCCGCCTGGGGACCGACCGAGGGTCAGCCGGGTTCGTTCGATCTCTACTGGATTGTGGTCGACCCCGCCCTGCAAGGGCACGGGCTCGGATCGATGCTGCTGGCCGAGATGGACCGGCGGATCGCGGGCCGGGTGAAACGGTTGTTTGTCGAGACCAGCGGCCGGGCCGACTACGCGCCGACCCGGGCATTCTACGAGCGGCATGGGTATCGGATGCTCGATTGCCTCCCGAACCACTTCGCCCCCGGCGACGATCTGGTCCGGTTCGTCAAGGAATTCGCCGCCTAGTGTTCAGGGCCGCCGCGGTGGCCTGCCTGATGGTGGGATGGAGCCGGCCGCAAACTCGTTGATAGCAGGATCACGCCGCGGAACGGGGTGAGTGCGCGGCCGGTCGCCGCCCTCTCGCCGGCCAGCTTCATGACCATGGGTTTTGCCTGGGTCGAGCCGGACGGGATCACGTTCTACGCCCCCGATGCCTCCATGCTCGCCTCCGAGGAGTTCGCCGCGAACTACTGCATGCGGCTTATCAGCGGCGTCCTCTGGCTCGATCGGGCCACCGGCGAGCTGGCCCGTCTCGACTACCACTACAACCGGATGCCGGCCGAGCCATCAGGGTATCGCGATCGCTGAAGTGCCAATCACCGGAGACGCCCCTTACGCTTTCGGAGGTTACATGTTGCTCGCCGTACTCGCCCTGTCCCTGCTCACGCCGGTGGGACCGGGCCACGACACCCCCGTTCGCCTCAAGCTGTCCGATGATGGCAACTACTCGCCGGGTGATCGGGCCCGGGTCCATGTGAAGACCGCTCGGCAGGGCTACCTCCTGGTGATGCGGATGAACTCGGATGGATCGGCCCGGGTGCTCTACCCCCAGAATCCCCGCGATGAGGCCACCATCGACGGCGGGGTGGAGTTCGAAGTCCGCGGCCATGGCGACCACGAGGCGTTCGCGGTCGGCGGTCACGACGGGGGCGGTGTGGTGCTCGCTGCCTGGTCCGCCAAGCCTTTCCGGACCGAGATCTGGGTCCGGAAAGGCCATTGGGATCTGGCCCCCGAGACCGACAGCACGGCCGCGCGGGATCCCGAGGCGGCGCTGGTGTCGATGATCGATCGGGTCGTCGATGGCACCTTCGACTACGATGTTCTCCCGTATACCGTCGCCCCGGAGCGCCGGGCCCGCGCCGGTGGCTGGTACGATCCCTGGTACGGCTACTGGGGTCCGGGCTGGTACCCACGTGGCCGGATCGGCGTCATTGGCGGCGGGGGCGGCCGCGGTCGGGGCCGCGGGCACTGACGGCCGGCCGCCGGGACGCCGACGTTCGCGGCCTCCGGTATACCCGCTTCGCTCCAGCGGGCCGACGACTATCACCATCTCACCGTCGGCGCGATCACCGGGACGGGCACGCCGGTGATCGGACACACGTCGGGGCGGGTTGTCTTTGAGATCTTCCACACGTTTGCCGACCGGACGGTGACGCTGCCGCCCTCGATCGCGAGCACGGCGGTGATCACCCTGACCGCACCCTGCACGCGGCTTCAGGCCGTAGCGCCCTGGTCGGCGAGCAGCTTCAACTCGGCCGTCTCGATCGCGTACACGAGTCAAACGCCGCTCCGCCTGGCGTCGGTGAACATCGCTCCCGGTCTGCTGTCGAGCACCTCGGTCACGATCGCGATGCCGGACTTCACTGGGGTCACCGGATTCGACCTAACCTGGCTTCCGGCCACGACCGCCACGGGGACCTGGTCGGTCCAGATGGCGGGCTCAACCCAGTCGGGGGCCACGTCGTGTCAGGAGGGCCTCCGGTCCTGGTCGGCCAGCGCGCTCGGGACCTTCTGATCGAGCCGGCGAGATGACCAAGGGGGGCGGGCAATTACTCGCCCCCTTCGGCTTTTGCGCAACGTGGTGTCATCCCCAAGTCGTTCCTTTGGCCGATGGTGACGCTGGTCCGGTGTCGGCGGGATCGCGGGCACCGCGATCGGAGCCGGCATGCCGGAATTCGAGGCCAAGCGGTATGAAGGCCTGGTCCGGAACGGGGGAGTGCTGCTCTCGGTTCACGCGGACGACAGCGACTGGGCCGAACGCGGAGGTCATTGGCGTGACACCGGTCGCCCCTGGCACGTACCTCTGAGTTCAGGCAGGTCATGGCACGCGGCCGCCGGTCATCAGAGGCCGGCGGCCGCGCCCCGGCCTCGACCGGGGATCATCCGCGCGTAGCCTAGGGCGACTTCGTCACCTCGAAGGTCGCGTTGCCATACTGGCTCTGATAGATGTCCCTCCGGGCCTGGATGGCCGATGGGATCGTATTGCACCCGCCGTCCATCGGCACTCCGAAGTACGGCCCGGCATCATATACATCCAGGATGTTTCCGAGGTGGGTGATGCCGGTCACCACCTTGTGGATGGTCACGCCGAGGGACGATCCCACGATGCCTTTTACCACGAGGTCGTAGGAGGTTGCCCCGGTCACCTTGTCGACCACGGCGTCCACCGTGATGCAGGCGCCGCCCGGGGTCGGGATCGTCCGGATCTTGAACTGGGAGAGGTAGACCTTGGGCGCCACTTCGATGAACGCGTTGGCGGATCCCGACTTGACGTCGTATCGGGCTTTGGTGCTGTCCCATCGGGTTTGTCCCTTGAGGCCCAACGCGCCCGGGATGATGGTGTTGTACTCCTTCCAGTACCCCACGTAAAAGTCCACCGAGATCTCGTCGATCCGGGGCGGCAGCTTGGGCGGCCCCTGGGCAATGGTCTTGGCGGTATAGGTCCCGTGCGTCACGTTGGTCTGATTCGGGTTCGCGATGTCGAGGTCGCCGGTGAACGTCGTCGAGGTCCAGACCATCAGAGTCCCGAGGCCCGCGGGGGGAGTATAGATGGCGCCGCTGGGGTCCTTGATCACGGCGTCGAAGGCCTTGGTCCCGCCGAAGCCCACGGTGGGCAGATCGGGGTTTACCTCGAAAGTGGCCTGCAGGGCCGCATTGACCGTCACCTCCGCGCTCGCAAGCGGCACGATGACAGTCGGCTGGGTCGGATCGATGGGACCCCGGATGATGACCTGGATCTGGTCGAGATCGCCGGAAGGAAGCGACGGCTGGGTCATGGTGTACTGGGCCACGTTGCTGCCCAGCCCGCTCACCGCGCCGTTCAGGCCGGTCGTGTTCCAGGTA
>JAYUZK010000029.1:0-3807 GCA_043751835.1 Gemmatimonadota bacterium
TGAGTCGCCCGAGCTCGAGGCCCGGCTCCAGGAACTCGAGTCCCGGGTCCACATCGCCGACGTGGAAAGGGCCGAGCTGCTGGACCGGCTGGAGTTTGCCGAGCGGATGCTGCTCACCGCCCGCGAGCAGCCCAAGGAGTTGCAGTGATGAACTGGTTCAAGCGCAGCTTCGGGCTTGATGTAGTCGACATGCTGATCCAGGCGGTGGTGACCGGCCTCGCGATGGGGTTCATCGACAGCACGGCCCCCCGCCCCGCCAACGAGGGTTTCATGATGCTCGCGGCCGGAGCGTCCGTGATTGTGTTTGCCGTGCGGCGTCACCGATCCCTGCTCAGGATGGGACAAGAGCCGATTGGACTCACCACCGGGCAGATGGCCGCGGAGCGGATCGAGGAACTGGAGTCGCGGGTGGCCCATCTCGAGTCCGCCGAAACCCGGTTGATGGAGCTTGAGGAACGGCTCGACTTTACCGAGCGGATGCTGGCGCGAGGGACCGGCGAGCGGGCGACGTTGCCGGCCACCGACCAGCGATGAGCCGGCCAATGCCGGGAGCGAGGCGTTTACATGGGTGAGGCGGGCTTCTTCGGGTTCTTTCTGGCGTGCGGCGCGATCGCCGTGGCCTTCCTCCTTGGCCCCGTCGGCCAGGCGATCGGGCGCCGAATCGGTGGCGACAAGGCCACGCCGAGGACCGGGCTCTCGACCGGGGAGATGGCCGCGGAACGGGTGGCCGGCATGGAGAGCCGGGTGGCGGAGGTCGAGGAGCGGCTTGATTTCGCGGAGCGGTTGCTGGCCAACGGCACTGGCGAACGGGCCGCGCTGCCTGGGGAGCGGGCCCAGTGAGGGGCGATCGGGCGTCGCAGACCCTCGTCCTGCTGGCGGGCATGAGTGTCGGCGTCGTGGGGATTCTGGTCCATGGCGTCCTGTCGGTTCGCCTAGGTGTCGGCTATGCGATCCCGACCACCGTTGTGGCCGCAATCGCCGCCGCGGTGGCGCTGCGGGGTCCGCTGGGACAGGCGCTTGCCCGCATGTTGCACGGCGAGACGGTTGAACTGCCTCCCGATCAGGTCCTCGGTGAGCTCGACGACATCCGGACCCGCCTCGGGGAGATCGAGGAGCGGACCGACTTCGCCGAGCGGCTGCTGGCCCGTCAGCGACAGGAAGTGGAAGGAAAGTAGGGCCCGGGCGGATGCCGGGATAACCGGGTGGGGCTACATTGTTTCGGCAGCCCGATCCTTGCAATGGGGGCGAGGCATGATCACCAAGGAAGACGTCCAGAGCATGATCGACCGGCTCGAGGGTGGAACGGTCGAGAGCCGGGAGGTCGAACCCGGTTTCTGGGTCGTCACGAGCCAGAACGGAGCCGAAGTGGTGGTGAACTACGCGCCGCCGGTGGTGATTCTCCGGGTTCGGGTGATGGAGCCGCCGGTCGATCAGGGCAGGCGGGCGGATTTCTACCATCAGCTGCTCGAGCTCAACGCCCGCGACCTGATTCACGGCTCCTATGGGCTCGAGGGCGAACACGTCGTGCTCACCGATGCACTGGAGCTCGGGCATCTCGATTACTCGGAGTTCGAAGCCAGCTTCGACTCCCTTACGTTGGCGCTCACGTCTCACATGAGCGCCTTGGCGCCGTACCGGGAGAGGTAAGACGCGATGGGAATCTTCGGACGCTTTTCGACGATGCTGAAGTCGAACATCAATGAGCTGATCTCCCGGGCCGAAAATCCCGAGAAGATGCTGAATCAGTTGATTCTCGACATGAAGTCGAACCTCGCCAAAGCCAAGCAAGAGGCCGCCGCGGCGATCGCCGACGAGAAGAAGCTTCAGGCCGATGCCGAGAGCCTGAAGAAACAGGCCGACGACTGGGAACGCCGGGCCATGCTTGCGGTCCAGGAAGGCCGGGACGATCTCGCCAAGCAGGCCTTGGTCCGCTACAACGAGGCGCTTCAGGGGGCCCAGCAGCTCCATGAAACCTGGGTCAAGCACAAAGCCGACACCGAGAATCTCAAGATTCAACTCCGCCAGCTCCACGACAAGATCGAGGAGGCCAAGCGGAAGAAGAACATTCTGGTGGCGCGGGCCAAGCGGGCCGAGGCCCAGCAGCGCATTCAGGAGACGATGTCGGGCATGTCCGACAAGAGCGCCTTCGAATCGTTCGACCGGATGGCCGAGAAGATTGAGAATATCGAGCGCAAGGCGCTGGCCGCTTCGGAGCTCCAGCAGGAGTTCGAGGGAGATGACCTCCAGGCCCAGTTCAAGCAACTGGAGTACAAGGGCTCGGCCGACCAGCAACTCCTGGAACTCAAGTCGAAGATGGGGCTCCTCGGCAAGGGGAGCGGCGGCGAGACCAAACAACTCGGCCGGGGCGAGACGACCGTGCACGACGCCGAGGTGATCGATGATGAGGAGCCCAAGTAACGCTCCATTTCGGAACTGAGTCCGGTTCGATTGTGATGCGACAAACCGCTTGGCGACAACGGTTTGTCGCATTCCGTTTCATTCCCTTGACCACCGCCTTAATCGGATACAATTTTGGATACGATTCGGTCACCCTTCTCCTGACCCCGGGCGTAGACTCTCATGCCAGAACCCCGCTTCCTGATCCTCGCCGACGGCAATTTCCATCCGCTGGAGTCCAAGACTGCGAACTCCGTCATTCGATACCATCCGGGCCGGGTAGTGGCGGTGCTCGACCGGGAAAAGGCCGGCCGGACCGTCAACGACGTGCTCGGTTTCGGAGGGACGATTCCAGTGGTCGGGTCGATCGAAGCCGGGCTCGCCCTCAAGCCGACCTCGGTCATGATCGGCATTGCGCCGGCCGGGGGCCAACTGCCGGACGAGTGGCGCGGGTGGCTTGCCAAGGCGCTCGAGGCCGGCTGTGACATCATCAGCGGGCTCCATACCTTCATTTCGGACGATCCGGAGTTGTCGGCCCTGGCAGGCCGCCTGGGCCGAAGTATTTACGATGCGCGAAAAGCACCCAGGAATCTTCCGATCGCGGCGGGGCTGGCCCGGCTCCTCGACCCGTTCGTCGTGCTCACCGTCGGGACCGACTGCAATGTCGGGAAGATGACCGCCCAGCTGCAGCTCACCGCCGCCCTCAAGGCGCGGAAGCTCCGGACCAACTTCGTGGCCACCGGGCAGACGGGAATCTTCATTGAGGGGTGGGGGACTGCGGTCGACGCCGTGGTGGCGGACTTCATCGCTGGGGCTGCGGAGGATTTGACCATCCGGGGGGCCAAGGATGCCGACATCGTCCTGGTGGAAGGGCAGGGAAGCATCAACCACCCGGGGTACTCGGGCGTGACGATTGGCCTGCTCCACGGTTCCTGCCCCGACGCCCTGATCCTCTGCCACCAGGCGAGCCGGACCCACATCGGGGAATACCGGACCGCGCCGTGGCTCAAGATTCCGCCACTCTCACGTTACGTCGAACTCTACGAGATGATCGGATCGGCGGTCCATCCGACCAAGGTCATCGGCATCTGTCTAAACACCTACGACCTCGACGATGCCGCAGCTCACGAGGCCTGCCGCGCCGCGGCCGCCGAAACGGGTCTTCCCTGCACGGATCCGGTGCGGTTCGATTCCGCGCCGCTCGTCAACGCGATCGTTCGGGCGAGGGAGAACTACCTCGAACGGAAGGCCCTCTAACGCCGCTCCGCCCCGGGGGGGTCCGGTGGCTGGCGGCCGCGGGCCGGCTCGTCCCGCAGCATCCGGAGGGCCGGGGTCTCGAGATCGTCGAACTGCCCTTGGCGCGTCGCCCAGACGAACCCGGCGACGGCGGCCAGCACGATCCCGATCGCG
>JAYUZK010000030.1:0-2907 GCA_043751835.1 Gemmatimonadota bacterium
CACTTGGTGCCAGCAGGCCAGCACGACCGCGCCGGCCCGGACCGACCGGGGGCGCCCGCGGTCGAGGTAGACGATCTCCGCCGGCCCGGTCCCGGCACCCGGTGTCACCCGGACCGCCGGACTCTGGAGCCGGATCCGGACCGGCTGTCCCGGCCGATCGAGGAGGTCGTAACGCGCCCGGGCGGTGACGATATCGTCCATCGTCGATCCCGGAATGGCGCCGGGAATGAGCGTCCGGACCAGCATCCGCGCGATCGACGCATTTCCATCCGGGAAGTGGAAATAGTACTCGTCCGGCTCGGAACTTGGCATCGAGTCGTAATTCTGGCCGGGGCCCACCACGGTCCGGTCCAACTTCATGCCCTGAAACCCGGGAAGGCCGAGCGCCATCGCATCCTGCGCCGGCACGACGTCGACTCCGGCGCCAAAGAGCGGGTGAGTGCGGGTCTGATAGAGATGGAGCACCCCGGGATCGAGCCCCAGAACGTCGGTCACGAAACGGGTGTAGCTGATCCGCGCCAGGCGATCTCGGGTGGCGGCGGGGTCGAGGCCGGGCCAGGGATCGAACGCCTCGGTGTTGAGGCGAACGAGATCGCGGCGGGCAGTTTCCGACAGCGGCAGGGTGGCCACTACGGCTGGGTCGAGCTGTCGGCCAAGTCCGGTTGCCAGCCGATCGGCGCCGAAGGTCTCGCGGTCGAAAAAGAAACCTTCGCCCAGGCCGAGGGAACGGTAGAGGTCGCGGTCGAGAGCCGTGCTCCAGCGCCGGATATCGATCCCCAGTTCCCGCACCAGCTTCTTGGCCACCGGGCTGTACGGCAGCGGGCTGTCGATCGATTGGGTGCCGCCGTAGCCGATCCGGGTGCGTCCCTCGTGCTGGAACTCGTTCCGCTTGGCGTGTCCGCCAAAATCATCGTGATTGTCGAGGATCAGGATTCGGGCTGCCGGGCGCTCCTTTCGGAACCGATGGGCGGCGGTCAGGCCGCTGATGCCGGCGCCGACCACCACCAGGTCGTACCGCTCCGTCGAGGAAGTGGGTTGGCCGAGGGTCTGGAGCAGGGTGCCGTCCCGAAGCTGGTGCAACGCTTCGAACGATCCGGCATGGGAGCCGCGAAGCCCGGTCAGAGCCGGCGGGTAGGTGGCGCCTTCGAGCCATCCGGCGGCATCCGGGAGGGCCATGGCCCCGCCAATACCTAACGCCACCCCATCGAGAAAATCCCGGCGGGTGATGTCGCGCCCGTTCATCGCGGCACCGGGGCGGCGGCGATGTTGGTGCCTTCGGACGGGGTGCGGATTGTGGCAGGCATGGGGGAAATGTCGCTTGGCGGGGCGGGAAATCCAGCCCTCGACCGCCGCGGGCGACCCATTAGCTTTTTCCTCATGATTGTCCCCAATGTGGTACTGCTCCTGGCCCTCGGAGCGGGTTGGAGTGTTCCGGACACGATCCCGGGGACCAATTGGACCAAGGAGGATTGGCGGATCGTCGAAACCAAGGTTCGGTGGGCGGTCCGGGAACGGCTCGATACCCTGCGCTTTGGTGGCACGGTCGCCCGGTTGGGCGAGAGCTTCGTCGGCACGACCTACACCCCGGCGACGCTGGAGCCGCCGGGGCCGGAGCGGCTGGTGGTCAACCTGCGGGAACTCGACTGCGTCACCTTCGTCGAGAACATGCTGGCCCTGGCCCGGTTCATCCGCCACGACGGCGTGGGCGGGCTCGCCGACCCGGCGGCGGCCCGGATTCGCTACGAGGGCTATCTCCGCGATCTGCGGTATCGAGGCGGGAGGCTGGAAGGATACCCGAGCCGCCTCCACTACTTCTCCGACTGGCTCGGGGATCACGACCGGCGCGGTCAGATCCGGCTCCTGGCCCGCGACCTGGGCGGGACGCTCGATCTCGAACCGATCGACTTCATGTCACACCACGTCACCGCCTATCGCCAGCTGGCGGATTCGTCGGTCCGTCAGGCCATCATGACCATGGAGGCCAGGCTCAACGCCGGGCCCGGGCGGTGGTTCATTCCGGAAGACAGGATTGCGGCGGCGGCGGATCGGATCGAGGATGGGGATGTGATCGCGGCGACCTCCACGCTGCCCGGACTTGACGTGGCGCATACGGGGATCGCGCTATGGCACCGGGGGAAGCTCCACCTCGTCCACGCCCCGCTGGTTGGGAAGACCGTGGAAATCTCCGTCTTGCCGCTGGCGGACCGGATTCTGGCGAGCAAGACGCAGGACGGCATCATGGTCGGCCGCTGGATCGACCGGCCCCGGTAAGGATTCAGGCCGGTTCGGGGTGTAGTTCCGCCAGAGTGAATTGGACGCCGTCCGGATCCTCGTAGAGCCCCACCTTCAGATCGAACCGATCCTCCGGAGTCGACAGACACGGGACCCCGGCGCTGACGAGCTTCCGATGCATGCCCGCCAGGTCCTCGGTGTAGAAGCCGACCCGGAGGGACCCGGCGGCGGTCGGGGGGTGGTGGTGGCCTTCGCCCAGATGGGCCTGATACAGCACCAACGTCGTCGCGCCGGTCTCCAACTCGATGGAACTCCGGTCCTCGCTCCTGATTGCAACGCCCAGCAGACCCACATAGAAATGCCGGGATCGATCCAGGTCCTTCACGAAGATGATCGAATAGCGGAGCCGCATGGGCCGCCTCCCTCTCGCGGGTTTGCCTGGCATGATGCCCAACCGAGGGTGAATCTGACATTGCTGGCGGGTGAACGCAACCTCATCTGGCTGCATCCGGTCGGAGGTCGAGGGCCGGGTTCCCATCTTGCCTCCGGCCCCGGGAAGTGGGAGATTGGCCGACCCATGACACACACTCTCTATTTCGACGGCGCCTGGCAGCCGGGCTCGACGACGATGCCGGTGCTCGATCCGGCTACCGGACGGGCGTTTGGCGAGATCTC
>JAYUZK010000031.1:0-3594 GCA_043751835.1 Gemmatimonadota bacterium
ACTGGGACCGGATCTTTACCAGTCTGGTGGACCCGTCGCAGGTGGCCGCCATCGTCATGGAGCTCGAGGCCGGTGAAGGGGGGTTCATCCCGGCCCCGCCGGAGGCGGTGGCCGCCATCACGGCCTTCGCGAAGAAGCACGGTATCCTCTTCGTGGCCGACGAGATCCAGACGGGCTTCGGCCGGACGGGCAAGCTCTTCGCCTGCAATCACTACGACCTGGTGCCCGATCTGATCGTCACCGCCAAGTCACTGGCCGGCGGCCTCCCGCTCGCCGCCGTGACCGGGCGGGCCGAGGTCATGGACGCGGTGCATTCCGGCGGCCTGGGCGGCACCTACGGGGGCAATCCGCTTGCCTGTGCTGCCGCCCTCGCGATCATCGAGGCGATGGAGAAGGAGAAGATCACCGAGCGCGGGGTCGCGGTGGGGCAGAAGCTCCGGGCCCGCTTCGAGAAGATGTCCGCCAGGTTCCCCTCCATTGGCGACGTGCGGGGCCTTGGCGCCATGATGGCCCTTGAGCTGGTGACGGACCGGATCACGAAGGAGCCGGACAAGGACAAGACCACCAGGGTCCAGGCCGAAGCCCTCAAACGGGGTCTCCTTCTTCTCACCACCGGGACCTATGGCAACGTGATCCGGGCGCTGGTGCCCCTCACCGTCGAGGACGCCGTGTTGACCGAGGGACTCGATGCGCTCGAGGCCTCGTTCGCGGCCGCCGGATGAGCGGACCGGCCGTCCAGCTCAGGAACATCGTCAAGCGCTTCGGGGCCGCCCTGGCGGTCGATCGCGTGTCGGTCGACATCCAGCCCGGAGAGTTCTTCTCGCTCCTCGGTCCCTCCGGCTGCGGGAAGACCACCACGCTCCGGCTCATCGCCGGGTTCGAATCGGCCGACGCCGGCGATATCCTGATCACGGGCGAGCGGGTGAACGACCGGCGCCCTTACGAACGGGGCGTCGGGATGGTGTTCCAGAGCTACGCCTTGTTTCCCCACCTCTCGGTGGCGAGGAATGTGGCCTTCGGCCTCGAGCAACGGCGGGTCCCGAAGGCGGAGATGCCGGCCCGGGTGAGCCGCGCCCTCCAACTGGTCCGGCTCGATCCAGCCACCTACGGCGAGCGGATGCCGGCTCAGCTCTCCGGTGGCCAGCGGCAGCGAGTGGCCCTGGCCCGGGCCCTCGTGCTCGAACCGCGGATCCTCCTCCTCGATGAGCCGTTAGGTGCCCTCGACCTGAAGCTCCGGAAGGAAATGCAGCTCGAATTGAAGGCGCTCAACCGCACCCTCGGGATCACGTTCATCTACGTGACCCACGATCAGGAGGAAGCGCTCACGATGTCGGACCGGATCGCCGTGATGGACAGCGGCCGGATCGCGCAACTGGGAACTCCGGCCGACGTCTATGAGAATCCGCGGACCGCGTTCGTGGCCTCCTTCATCGGCGGATCCAATTTCCTGAGCGGCCAGGCCGATTCCCTGGGCGACCGGCGCTGGCGGCTGGTCGGGCGTCACGGGACTTTCGTAGTCCGCGCCGAGCCCGAAGTCGTGGTGCGGGGCGGCACCGAGGTCCGGATCGCGATCCGCCCGGAGTGGATGGACCTCTTCCCGACCGACCAGGTGCCGGCAGGCGAGAATGCCGTGCCCGGCACCGTGCAGGAGGTGATCTACCTTGGCGAGACGATCCACGTGCTGGTGGCGCTCGACCCGGGCGAGGTGGTGACGGTGGCGCTCCGGAACGAGGGCCAGCTGATCAAGCCGGTACCCTGGGTCCGGGGGAGCCGCGTGGCGGTGGCCTGGCTGCCCGAGGATTGCCAGGTGCTCGAGCCCGACACATGAACCACCGCCGTCGCGTGTTGGGGTGGTTTGCCCGCCGGCCCAGCGCCTCAGGCTACGCCCTCCTCGCGCCGGGCCTGATTTGGCTGGTGGTGTTCTTCCTGGCGCCGATCGGCCTCATGCTTGCCTACAGCGCCATGAAGCGCGGCCTCTATGGCGGGGTGGAGCCGGGCTTTACCCTGGAGCACTATCGCCGGTTCTTCGATCCGCTCTATCTCGACATTCTCTTCCGTACCGTCATGTGGTCCCTGGTCTGCACCGTACTCTGCCTGGTGATCGGGTACCCGGTGGCGTTCCTGATCGCCCGGGCGGGGCGGTGGAGGCAGTGGCTGCTCTTCCTGGTGGTGCTCCCGTTCTGGACCAGTTTCCTGGTCCGGATGTTCGCCATGATCTTCCTCCTCCGCGATACCGGCTTCATCAACGGTCTGCTGCTCCGGCTCGGCCTGATCACGGAGCCGCTGGAACTGTTGTACACGCCTGGCGCGGTGATGCTGGGCCTGGTCTACGGCTTCCTGCCGCTGATGATCCTGCCGATCTACGCCTCGCTCGAGAAGCTCGACGACGCCCTGCTCGAAGCGGCCGAGGTGCTGGGCGCCAGACCGTGGGCCCGGTTCAACCGGGTCATCTTCCCGCTGTCGCTCCCCGGCGTGGTGGCGGGCTCGCTCCTCACCTTCATTCCGGCGTTAGGCTCGTTCGTGACTTCCGACCTGCTCGGGGGCGCCAAACAGGTGATGATCGGGAACCTGATTCAGAATCAGTTCACGGTCGCCCGGAACTGGCCCTTCGGTTCCGCCGCCGCGTTCGTGCTGATGGGAGTCGTGCTGGCTGCGGTGGTCGGCTATCTCCGCCGCCGCGACGCGGGGAATCTGCCGGCATGAACCGCCGGGTGCCCCGTTGGGTCGTGGCCGCCGCGGCCGCGGTGTATCTCTTCCTCCACGCGCCGCTGGTCGCGCTGATGGTGTTCTCCTTCAACGATTCCAAGTTTTCGTCCAGTTGGACCGGGTTCACCTGGGAGTGGTACCGCCGCCTTCTCGAGCGGGACGATATTCTGGGCGGCCTCCGCCGGAGTCTCTTCGTCGGCACCATCGCGACCCTGGTCGCCACGACGTTCGGGACCCTGCTCGCCTTGGCCCTCGCACGGCACCGGGTCCGGGGCCGCCAGGCGGTGGAGAGTCTGCTCTACCTTCCGCTCGTGACGCCCGAGATCATCGTCGGGATCTCCCTCCTGAGTCTCTTCGTGCTGGTCGGTATTCCGTTGGGCCTCACCAGCATTCTCATCGCTCACATCGCGTTCTGCATCTCGTTCGTGGCCGTGGTGGTCGGGGCTCGGCTGAAGGGCATGGACCAGCATCTCGAGGAAGCCGCGATGATCCTGGGCGCCGACGAATGGGCCGCCTTCTGGAAGGTGACCGTTCCAGAGCTCCTTCCGGGCATCGTGGCCGGGGCCTTGCTCGCGTTCACGATGTCGTTCGACGACTACGTCATCACTTCATTCGTTTCGGGGAGCGGCTCCTCCACCCTGCCGGTGGTGGTCTACGGCATGGTACGTCGCAACGTCGAACCCTCCATCAACGCCATCAGCACTATCATCGTGGTGGTAACTTCGCTCTTCATCTACCTCGCGGACCGGCTCCAGTCCGCGCGGCTCGGGAGGTGACATGACCCATCACGACGCGGCTGGGTTGGCCCGGCGCGAATTCGTTCGCCGCCTGGTCGCCGCCGGTGCCGGCATGACGGCTGTCGACCTGGGCCTCGCCGGGTGCCGGCCC